>JACQWQ010000152.1 GCA_016209205.1 Chloroflexota bacterium | reverse complement strand
GAAGATTTCGCGCATCAGGCAATCGTGCGGATGCTCAAGGCAGAATATCCGTTTGACGTGCCGTTTGCGCCGTGGGCCTTGACCATTTTGCACCGCGAGATTTGGGGCAAGGCGCGCAGAAACAAAGACCTTTTGGACCACGAGATGGAATCGTTAGATGAATGGCGCGCAGGGGATTCGGAAACGAGCGGTATGGAACGACAGGTCGCGGATCCGCTTGCCGAAATCTTTCTCAGGATGCTTCAGGAGCGCGAGGTGCTGTGGAATGCCATCAAGCAGCTCAGTCAACCGCTGTTTGACGTCATCCGCCTGACATTCTTTGAGGGATTAGCCGACGAAGAGATCGCACGTAAACTGAATACGACGATAGAGAATATCCAGACGCGCCGTCATCGTGCGCTGGCGCGACTGCACCTGATCTTGACCGGAAAACCGATGTCAGGAAAACGACGCCATCGGCATTAGGACAAGTAGAGAAACACAGTACGAAGGAATCAGGATGAGCTCGAATCAAGACAAATCCAAAAAGACAACGCGGGACATACGGGTTGGTCAAGACCTTTCACCATCCGATTGGGCGCGCGCGTTGGAGGATCTGTATGCCGCAATGCGCCCGCACGCCGCCCCTGCTCGAGGTCTCACGCATGACCAGGTAGCAGAGCTGGTACCCGCATACTTGGCGGCGGAACAAACCGGTGCGGACGTGCGCGCGAGTTTTCCCGCGCTCTATCAACACCTTCAAACTTGCGCACCGTGTCGCGCGTTGTACGATCGCGTAAAGGTAGGCATGCAGAACGCCGGCCCATGGCAGCGCGCGGAAACCGTTTCCATCCGCATCGTCAATGACCGACCTTTAGCCAAGTCAAGTCCTTGGGAAATTATCTATCCCGCCAAAAAAGGCGCACGCGCCACACAAGCCAAGGTCTTGTTTCAATCTTTCCACATCCAGAAACAGGCCATTCAAATTGCGGTAACGCGCGGCAAGGAAAATGCTTCCGAAATCCTCTTGCTCAGCGACCAAATCACGCTTGACCATCAACCGATTTTTGTACAAGCCTGGTTGACACGCGATGCCGAGCAAGAGAATTATGTGACGGTGCGCGTGACGATGCAGGGACCCGCCGCGCTCACGCGCAATGCCAGCGCCGCGCTGGTTTGGGGCAAACAGCGTTACGCCGGCGTCTTTAAGCGGGGACAGGCAAAACTCGAGCGCATTGAGGCCGCGGATTTGGATGCGCCCCTTTCTCTGACTTTTGATTTTCCCACGCCCGAGCCGCCGCGCCGCGCTTCTCGGTCTCACCCAAAGCCCACCGCAGCAAAACGCGCTGCGACAGCCAAGCGCGTGACTGCAACAAAACCCGCGCCCAAAGCACACACGCCACGAACTTGACCTCACCACTTACCGATGACTCCAATTTCCACATCCATGTCGGTAGAACCGTCTCCATCTCATTTGGTAAGAGCAGCTCCGCTAAAGACAGCAAAAACCAGACCAGCACGCAAAAAGATGCGGCGCAGTTTCTGTCAACAGAAACTGCGCCGCACCTTTATCTCCCCTACCACTATCCCATCTCACCAAAGTTGCCTAACGAGCCGGTCAGAAACAAATCGCTTAGAAACCGCGAATCTTCGCTAATCTTCGCTAATTTTTGAACTCTGATTCGCGTAGATTCGCGAAGATTCGCGGTGGGAAAATGTTTGCTTTTTGTGCAAAGATTTCAGTGGATAGGCGCTATTGCATTATCTTTTCCAGCATTCGCGGAAATGCAATCGTCTCACGCACGTGATCGAGTTTGCAAATCCACGCCACTGTGCGCTCCACGCCCAACCCAAAACCGCAGTGCGGAACCGAACCGTACTTGCGCAAATCCAAATACCATTCGTACGGCGCGCGCGGCAAGTTGTGTTTGAGGAGCTGTGCTTCCAAGTATTCCAAATTGTCGCTGCGCTGCCCACCGCCGATGACTTCGCCGTATCCTTCGGGCGCGAGCAAATCCGCGCTCAAGCACACTGCGGGACGAATTGGGTCGGGCGCCATGTAGAATGCTTTCATGTCCGTCGGATAGTGATGCACGAAAACCGGACGGTCGAATTGTTCGCTGATGAGCGTTTCGTCCGGCGCGCCAAAATCGTCGCCCCATTTGAAATTCGCGTCGCCCCTGGCGCGAATGATTTCCACCGCCTCGTCGTACGAAATGCGCGGGAACGGCGGCACAATTTTTTCCAAAAACGTCGTGTCGCGTTCCAACGCTTTCAATTCCGTCGCGCGTTCCTGCAACACCGTCTGCACCACGTACGAGACCATCTGTTCCGCCACGTTCATGTAGTCGTCGAGCGTGCCGAACGCCCATTCCGGTTCCACCATCCAAAATTCGGAAAGATGCCGCCGCGTTTTGGATTTTTCCGCGCGGAACGTCGGACCGAAACAATACACTTTGCCGAATGCCATCGCGTTTGCTTCGTTGTACAATTGCCCGCTTTGCGTGAGGAACGCGGGTTCGCCGTAAAAATCCGTTTCAAAAAGCGTCGTCGTGCCTTCGACCGCGGCGGGCGTGAGAATCGGCGTGTCCACCAACAAAAAGCCGTTGTCGTCCAACCAATTGCGAATCGCCCGAATGATCGTCGCGCGAATGCGCAAAATCGCGTGCTGCCGCGACGACCGTAACCACAAATGACGATTCTGCATCAAGAATTCGATGCCGTGTTCTTTTGGGGTGATCGGAAATTCACCGCGCGCCAATTGCACCGCGTGCATGTCACTCACGGACAATTCGTAACCGCCCGGCGCGCGCGGTTCCTTGCGCACCTCGCCCGTCACGACGACGGACGATTCTTGCGCGACATGTTTCGCCAAATCAAATGCTTCGGGCGGCACGGCTTTTTGGAACAGCGTCGCCTGAATGACGCCCGTGCCGTCACGCACACGTAAAAATTGCAGCTTGCCCTTGTCCGTCTTGTCGGCGACCCAACCTTGCACCGTGACGGTCTTGCCTTCGTACCCGCCAATGTCTTGAATGTATGCTGGTTCGGACATTATTCCCTCTCAGTGGTAGAGTATGAAATGATTTCTTGACGCAGTTGATTCCATTCCGGCAGCCAGGTCCAAACATCCTCCTGGGATTCTTCGATCCCTTTTAACACTCTTTCGCGAAATTGGCGCGGCGAGGTAAAACCAAATGCAGTCAATTCCGTTTGCATTCCCAAAAGCAAGTCCTTATCCCAGTCCCGCGACAGACACCGAACCGGGCTTGTTTTCGCGTGTGACAAGGATCCGTTGTCCCATACCAAACTTGCCACCTGATGGGCTGATCGCGCAAGCGCCGGCAAGGATTACAGCCAATACTCGAATGTCTGGACTTTGGTCTAGACCCTCGCAGTAAAGCAAGTTTACAGGCACAATGACCCTCCCGGCAAACGAAGGGTCTCGTCATCGCCAATCAGACTGCTCACCGCATCCGAATGGGTAGTAAGGATAAATTGACAAGTAGGTCCGATTTTGGGCAACTGGCTGACCAATAATTGCGCCGCTGGAGGGTGCAAGTTCAAATCTACTTCGTCAATGAGCACGACGGAGTTCGAGATCTGTTGGCGGACAAATTCATACAAGATCGGAAAGACCGCTTGTTCTCCCGCCGACATTTCCACAAGATCATACAGACGACGACCGTCATTGAATAGAAAGTAAAAGTCTTCGGCAGTCGGAGAATCTACACCGGGCATCGGTTCAACTCCAGCAAACGTGCGATTCGGAAAAACCCTTTTGTACAGAGTTTTGAGCTGTTCCAAATAGTCAACCACGAAAGATCTGCCACTCGACAATTGTGCGAGCTGCCAACCATTGAGGTATTTCTGCAAACGCGCCACTCCGAAATCATACGCAATCCGACCACTGCCTTCATGTTCCCCATTCCCATTGCCTTCGAAAGCGTACATACTTGATCCCAAATTACGAAATTGATCAAACCAAAAGAGTCCAGGCAATTGGGAAAACTCGGAACGGATTGTCGGATCTGTCTTCAACAGCTGTTGCGCAAGATAACGACCCTCGAATTGACGATACTCGGCGTGTGTGTCGGCATGACAATATTGCCCTTCCATTACAAGTCGCACACGCGCGTTGTTTCCTCGTTCAATGTAAGGATGTCCAATCCGAAAATCTTCGGATTGTGCTTCATACCATCTATGCGCAATAACGCGCGTTGCCTCGATTTCATCATTCGTAAATGAAACGACCAACTCGATGCGCGGCGGTCCCCAACGCAAAAAACGTCCGGGGACAAAACCGATCCAGTCAAATTCATCCACGCTCCGAATTTGTCGTGTCGCCAGAGCCAAAGGTAGGGCAATCGCTTGTAGCAATGTAGTTTTGCCCGCGCCATTGTCGCCAAGAACCAGGAAGCGATTGCTGATTTCTTCTAACGTCTTGTTTTTGAACGATACTTCAAGTTTGTCGAACAACTTGAAATGTGCGATGTGCGATGTGCGATGTGCGATGTGCGATGTGCGATGTGCGATGTGCGATGTGCGATACGCGACTACCGCTTTTCGATTTCTGCGCGTATTTTCGGCGGTAACGCCGCGAACCAAATCCGCGCGACATGCACGCGCCGCCCGATATAAAGCTCGTACGCCGTACGCCACACGTGTTGCTGCACGGCAATGCCGGTCGCACGCGCGGCAACGCTTTCCGCTTCGGACAATTCGTGCGCGCCGTAGCGTTCGCGGACGTACCACGCGTTCACCTCCGCAATCCCGTCGGCATCCGCGGGCATGATGGCGGCAAGGGCTTGCGCGCGTTCGTCGGGCGTCGCGTCCGCGCGTTCCTTGAAACCGGTCCAGCGCGCGAACCGAAACATTTCCTCGGCGGCTTGCGCCGCGGGCTGGAGCAATTTCAAATGACGCTGCCAGCGCAGTTGAATCACCGTCATGGTTCCGGCAACCAGCAGACCCATTACGACGAATGCCATAGACCAGCCCAAATTCAATCCGGGCAGCTGCGGCAGCGCAAACCCGAACACGTTGTTTTGATTGCGTTGATTCTCCAAATCTTCGAGCCGCTTGTCGCCCAAGCCGCGCGGTCCCATATCGTCTTCATTGAGGTCAAACAAATCTTTGGCGCGGTCGTCTTCGGGCTTGGGCAACGGCCGCTTGATTTCGGGACGCGACGACGTCGGCTCGAATTCGATCCAGCCCAATTCGCTAAAATACAATTCGGGCCACGAATGCGCGTTGAACTCGTTGATGTGATACACGCCGTCTTCGGACGCTGCGCCCACCGCATAGCCCGACGCGACGCGTGCGGGAATGCCCACAATGCGCGCCATCAGCGCCATCGCCGACGCGTAATAATTGCAATACCCTTCGGGACGCTCGAACAAAACATAGTCCACACCGTCCACGCCCGGCGGAATCGCCTCTACCGCGTCATTGTAGACGATGTGCTCGCGCAGATATTTTTCGATGGCGCGCGCTTTGTCGTAATTGTTTTTCGCATTCGCCGTAATCTGCAATGTCAAGGTGCGCACGCGCTGGGGCACACTCGCCGGGACATTCAAATACGTGCGGCGAATGTACGACGGAATTTGCATGGACGCATTCCGCAAACTCGTTTCATCTGCCGCCGAAAGCGAAGAAGCGACGACGTATTCATCGCCGAGCTGCAAGAGATTTTGCAGGCGAATGGATTGCACGTCCAAAAAAGATTGCTCCTTGTCCGTGCGCCCGACCATGAATTTCGCGTTGATCGGTTGATTCACTTGCAGCGGCTGGGATGCGGAAATTACGAGATTGTCCGTCGGCAAACGCACGTTCACCGTCTGGGTGATGACGCGCCGCTTGTCCATCGGCATCGCTTTTAGGCGCGGGTCGGCGGCGTCGAAACTCGCCGTTTGGTCGAGCGTGCCCGTCCAACCATTACCGGTGTATTTGTCAAAAACAATCGCGCGCCAGTATTGGCCCGCGGCTGCTTTTACTTGAAACACTTCGCGATTGCCCAGCCGAATCGGGCCGCCCATCGCCACACTACTGCCAAAGTACGTCGTCGGCGCGGCCGTGTTCGTCCCGCGCAGCGTCGAAAACGCGCGCGTCACATCGTCTTGGAAATCTTGCCACGGTTCGCGCGCGCGCTCCGTGATAAAGCTAAACCACGCAGGCCCCGGCGCGGTCGGCGGAATGATCCACGCGAGCAAAATAATCAGCCCCGAAAAAATTATGCCATAGACCAAAAAGTCAAGCCCGATGTCGTTGGCAAAACGAATCGCGGAGGTCGCCCACGTCTCTTGGCGTTTCAACAGCGTCGTGCGCACGAGCAGCAGCAGCGCCGCTAACATAAAGACCATCAAGTACGCGCCCGATTGCGGCGGCGCGTAAAAGATATTCACCAGCAGCGCCGCGCCGGCGGGCAAAATCGCGCCCCACGGTTGATGATGCCGAAAGACAAACCACGCGCCGACGTATCCGACGAACCAACCAACGGCGCACATCACACATAAAAACACGAACGCGTCCGTGCCCAGACCACCCGCGAGCACGCGCACGAGCCACTGGTCAATCCGGTCCTCGATCAAAACGACGCGTTCGTTCCACGTCGCATCCGGCGGCGCATTCACCATGTCGCCGACGAGCCACATCACGAACGCGGTCCCGACAATGGCTGCCAGGAACAACGCGAACAGTCCATTCAGACGCAAACGTGCGACGAGTCCACCGAACAACATCCCGCCGAGCGCCGCATAAGACGTCAGCCACAAACCATCCGTCCAATTCGCCGTCGCGACGGACGCGGTGACGATGACGAGCATGATCGCGAGCAAGATTCCGGCGACCCAGCCCTCGTGTAAATTCAGCGGCAGCCCGCGGCGCGTTGGACGCGCGTCGGGGCGAAAATTTTGAACTGCTTGTGCCATTGCCTTTTCCAAAAGTGCGGAAGCAGGGATAGTTTAACGGGGACGTTGGGGATTGTCAAAGGGAAATGGAGGGAGAAATGAGGAAACCATGAGAAAAGGAATCTAGCCATCCAAGAGCGCGAGCTGTTTACCAGCAGTTTTGCTTACGAGTTCTATCTCTGGGCTTGGCCAGAGAGCAGCAAGATTTGGAGTGTACCGATAGTATTCGCGCAGTGGTTCGATTGCATCCGAGACGCGCTCGGCTGCAATCCGCGCTTGAATCAGTTTTGTATTTTTCGGGTCAACTTCAATTCCAACACCATCACGTCCGAGCTGCTTGGCAACGATCAGGGTTGTACCAGTCCCCGCAAATGGGTCGAGCACAACATCTCCAACCCTTGTCGAGGAAAGAATGATACGAAGCAACAAGGCAATCGGGGCTTGCTGCTTGTGCGCGCGTTCGCCATTCTCAAGTCGGAGTGCTTCATCTCCGGCAAAATAACCCGAAGTCAACTCTCGAATATCATCCCACACATCGGTCACAAAGACTCCGGCATCACGCGGGTATTTATGCTCGGGGCGCAAAGGCAAATCAATCCGCAGGCGATTAAATACGCGCGGACGTTTTCCCTTTGTTGCAAACGCAATGATTTGATATTGCTTGCCAAACCGCGTCGTTCCGGGCACAGCAGAAGTGCGTTTTGTCCAAACAATCAGATTTTGCAGCGTCCATCCTGTTTCCCTCAAGCAGCGCAGGACGAATTCCGTGTTTTTTTCGCGTTGCATGAAATAGATTGCGCCGCCCTCGCTCGTCAGTTGATGAATCCGTCCACAGACAACCTGCATCATTTCCCAGTATTCAGATTGGGGAAGGGCGTCTTCGAAAAAATCGTACTCTTTGCCTTGATTGAACGGTGGATCAAGAAAAGTGAGCGCAATTTGCTTTTCAAATCTCGGAAAAGCTTGCGGATTTAGAATCTCAAGACAATTCTCATTGATGATTTTCATTGTCATTGGGTTCCCCTTTACACCGTGCAACTTCTGCCTCCACACGCTTTAACGCATAATCCACATACTCTTTTAAAATCTCTATCCCCACGTGCTTGCGCTCTAGTCGTTCCGCCGCCAAATTCGTTTGGCCACTCCCGGCAAAAATGTCAATCACCGCGTCCCCTGCGTACGAATACAATTTGATGATGCGTTCCGCCAATTCGAGCGGGAACGGCGCCGGATGAATGTTTTCTTGCGGTGAAAGCGGTCGAATCTTCCACGCGTTTTTACTCATCTCGCCTTGATACATGCTCAAGTCCAGACGATTCTTTTCTTTTTCCTGCGCGGAACGACACCAATAGATGTTCTCGCGATCTTTTTTCGTCGCCGGTTTCTGAAACACAAAAACGTATTCCGTGACCAGACTCGGATAGTAATAGCCCGGAAACGGGTGCTGCAACAAAACACTCGAACGCCGATCGCGCGCAATCGTCTTTTCCCAGATAATATCTTCGCGAAATTTCCAACCGATCTTTTCCATCCACAACACAAAATGAAACGGCAGCGCCACGCGTTCGCCGTTCCATCCCACCGGCGCGATATTCACGATATTGTAGCCGCCCGGCTTGACCACGCGCCAGAGCTCACGAAAACGCTCCGTCAAAAAATCACGATACTCGTCGTAGGAAACCTGTTCGCGCTCCCAGCGTTCGACGCGGCCTTGAATCTTGTCAACATGCTGCGAATAATTGATCGCGTTAAGTACGGCGGCGAAGTAAACGCCAAAACAAATTCGTCCGTGGGGAAACCACGCAACACGTCCAGGCAATCGCCATGGATGATTCGTCCGTGCCCGACCGGATATTCGACATAGTTTTGGTTGGCAATGTTTGTCGCGTACGGCGCCATCGTCACGCGCGCCTTGCGCCCTCCGGGTTTGCGCGTGCGCGTGGAAATCGTTCGTTTCGAGGTTTGTGTTTCACGTTTGCTCATCTTGGGCGCGACTATACTTGGATTGAATCCCAATGTCAATGCGCACCAAGTCAAGACCCCAAGTGTTTTTCAACGGCATGGCTCACCGAAACGCGCGGCGCGGCCAAAACACTTGGGGTCTTGGGCATCGTCGCGATTGGGGTACCACACTGCATCGAACAAATCCCCCGCCAACCACGTCTCGTTAGCGTTGAAATTTGACCCGCTTCCCCATCCCAACTAAGATACCGCCAATGCTGCACAAATCTTTTCTCGCCATCTTACGGCGATTCGAAATCGCCGTCTCCAAAAGGGTAACGGCAAAAAACAAAAAGAATAATTCGTCGCCGTGCGTCTCTCGTTTCTCGTTTCTCGCCCTCTCGTTTCTCGCGCTCGCGTTTCTCGCCCTCTCGTTTCTCGCGCTCGTGTTTCTCGCCCTCTCGTTTCTCGTCCTTTCGTTTCTCGCCTTTCTCCCCCCCCCCCTCCACGCGCAAACGCCCGCGCCCAACATTCTCGTCACCCTCGCGCCGCTCGACCGCAAAACGCCGGTCGAGTTGTCCGCGCTGACCGTGGACGCGGACATTCTGGAAAGCGCCGGGCGCACGTTCGCAAACGGCGCGCTCACGTGGAAAGTCCACAACACCGACACACTCAACGACGCGACGATCCTTGTCGGCTTTCCGTCGCAAGCCAGTGCGAGCGCGACGTTCGACCCGACGCAATTTTCCGCGTTCCGCATGTTGGTGGATAACAAGCCCGTCGTCCTCGCCCCCGGCACTGCCGATATCGTGTACGGCGACGCGGCGCGCACCGTGAATTGGTACACGTTCGAATTGACGCTCAAGCCCGACGAGAAAAAAGAATTGGTCGCGGAATTTTCCCAGGACCTCGGCGACGATTTATTTCCGCGTTTCACGTACGGGATGCTCGTCGGCAATCGCTGGAAAAACGCGGTCGGTTCCGCGCGCATCACCGTGAATTTTCCGGTCGAGACCACCGGCGAACAATTTATCACGCTCGACCCGAGCGTCCCCGCGTTCGACGGCAAAAAAATGACCTGGCTCTGGCAAAATCTCAACCCCGAAGCCGATCCCGGCGTCACGTTCATTCGCCCGTCGCTCTGGCAAACGCTTTTGGAAAAACGCGCCGCCGCCGCGCAAAAACCCGACGACGCGAACGCGCGCCTCGAACTCGGACGTGTGTATCAAACGCTCGCGTCGCAAGCGTCGCCGCGCCGCGATAATTTTCTCGCCCAAGCCGTCGCCGAATTGGAAACCGCCGCGCGCCTTGCGCCTGACAATGCCGACGCTACGTTGGTTACAACGTCGAAAACCCTCGCGCTGTTGTACGAACAACGCGCGGGCGCGGCGACCGGTCCGCGCGATGTGAATTACATTTCCCTCGCCATGGCGCAGTGGCAAAAATTGATCGGCACTGCCGCCGATGCCGACGCGCGCAAGCAGCTGGCGGAAGACAGTTTCTATCTCGCGCTCGACGCGCATACGCGCGGCGAATACGAACGCGAACAAAAATTGCTCGACGACGCGCGCAATTTTTCGCCCGACGGCGCGGGTCCGTTGTACACGCGCGAACGCTTGGAAAATCAAATCAAGCAAATGCACCTTGCCGCCGCGCGCGCCGACATTCGCGCGGGCGCGATTTCCAACGCGCTGCGGCGCGTCCGCGCGGTGTACGGGGACAGCTTTCAACCCGCGACGAACATGCCCGCGAACGCATTGGCGCTGAATCATGCGCGCGTCAAGACGACAGGCAATCAGCGCGAAATCGTTTTGCAACTCTTACCCTACCCTGCGCCTTCCGACGCCATCCGGGAAGAAACGACTCAAGTCGTTACTATGTTGAATCAAACGCGCGCGGGGCAAGCGCGTCTCGACGCCGACGCGAACGGTTACACGCTCACCATCACGATTCCTTTTTCCGGCGACGCGGATTTGCGCAATCGGCTGGTGAAACTCGCCGCCGCCTTGCCCGCGCGCAGCGATTGGGCGCTCGTGCGCGCCGCGCTCGTGCCCGCGGTGTTGGAATTTTCGACGGGCGCTGATCCGTTCGCGCAGCGCGTGCATTATTTGGAAAAGGTGGATTTGGGGAACGGGCAAGCGGCGATTCAAAATACGCTCAACGAAATGAGCGCGACCATCGGGGAATTGAGCCGCGCGTCGGCGGACGACCAAGAGGCGCAGTTGAAACTCGCGCTGTTGAATCACGCGCAGCAGTGGTGGTTCAACGCGCTCGGCGCACTGACGCTCGAATACGAATTGGACGCGGGCAGCGGCGCAGCGCGCACCTGGACCATTTCGCTCAGCACGCCGCGTACGCTCGCCTACGACACGCAAGTGATTCGCGGCGAATGGTACATGGTGGGCGCGGTTGCGGCAGTTGGAGTTATCTTACTCATCGTGCTCGCATTGGCGTTCCTAACGCGCCGCCAGAAAAACTAGACCGTGCTATAAAAAATTTCGTGCGGCGCACGAAATTTTTTATAGCACTCTCAAAATCAATCCCTTCAAATACTCGCCTTCTGGAAAGTGCAGCCCAATCGGATGGTCGGGCGACTGTCCGAGTTTTTCTACAATTTGCGCGTCACGCTTGGCGTCAACGCTCGCGCCGAACACAATCTTTTGAAACAAATCGGGCGACACCAGACCCGAACACGAGAACGTAATCAAAAATCCGTTCGGGTTCAAGAGTTGGAACGCGAGCAGATTCAAATCTTTGTAGCCGCGCGTCGCGCGTTCCAAATTCGCGGCGGACGTGACAAATTTCGGCGGGTCGAGAACGATGGCGTCGAACTTGCGCCCCTGTCCACGATATTCGCGTAGTTTTTCAAACGCGTCGGCGGTGACAAACTCCGCATTTTCTGCAACCCCATTCAACGCGAAATTTTCGCGCGCCAGTTCCAGCGCGGACGCGGACGCGTCGAGATTTGTGACAGTCGCGTTGTTGATTTTCGCGGCGTACACCCCGAACGCACCGGTGTACGCAAACACGTTCAAAACATCACCCATGAGATAAGACACGGCGCGCAGTCGGTTCACGCGTTGATCCAAATAGAAACCCGTCTTGTGCCCGCGTTTCACATCCACCCAAAAGCGCAAATCATTTTCGACGATTTCGATCTTGCCCGGCGGTTCCGCGCCCCACAACACGCCCGTCGTTTCTTGCAGTCCTTCTTTTTTCCGCACGTCCACATCGCTGCGTTCGTAAATCCCGCGCGTGCCAAACTGTTCTTGCAAAACCCCAGCAATGGTCTGCTTATGTAACTCCGCGCCGAGCGTAAGAAACTGCGCGACCAGAAATTCGCCGTAGCGGTCAATGACGACACCGGGCAAAAAATCGGATTCGGCGTTGACGAGGCGATACGCGCGTAGGGGCAAAGCATTTGCGCCAACGACGTCAATCGCCTCCTCCAAGCGCGTCCGCAAATGCTTCGCCCCTACAATTCGTCGCACGAAAAATTCGCGGTCAATTTGCTCGTCGCGCTCGAACGTCCACACCCGCGCGGCGATCTGCGAACGCGCATTGTACGCCGCGCGGGCGAGCCATTCACCACCCGCGTCGAACACGTCCACCGTATCGCCGTCGTTCGCGTTTTCGACGCGCTGAATCGCGCCGGAAAAAATCCACGGGTGATGATGTCGCAGCGGTTTTTCTTTGCCGCGTTTGAGGAAAATTTTTCCGCTCACTGGCACCGCACCACAAAATCATGCTGCGCCCCGCGCCCGAAATCCAACACGCGCCGCCCTGTCGTCAAATCTACGCCGTCGAACGTCACGCTCTGCACGTCGGGCGGAAATTGAAAACTCAGCGGGACGCCGAACAGATTTACGCTCAATGTGTTGGGCGGGTGAAAATCTGTCGTCATGCTCACAGGCGGAACCGTGGCGCGTTCGACGGCGTTCGTCGCGACGAATGGCGGCAAGTCCACACCGGGCAGCGTGACCGGCAAATTGCCCGCGATCGCAATCGGCACACAGCCGACATTATGAAGGTTGACCGTGACGCTCAGCGCATTCAACAGAATCGCCGCGCCCGCCACCGCCGCCGCGACCACGAGCGCCGCGCCCAACAACAGCGGCGCAGCCAAGCCCCCCGCCGGGAGCGCCGAGATCACCGTGACCAATTTCGACTGCAAAACGGAACACGCGCGCGTGATCCCTTCGTGCGTCGAATCGGCGAGCAGCGTCGCCAGCCACAACGAATCGCGGTCGGCCGAGCCGAGCACGTCCGCATAATCGTTCAGCGTCTGGCGCAATTCCTTTGTCAGTTCATACCACTGCGCGGGCGTCTCCAACACCGCGCACGCTTTCCGCAGCCGTTTCAAAAACCGCAGCAGCAATGCGCGCAAAAGCCGCCGCCGACGTTTGCGTTGGCGTGGGTTGGGTTGGGTGCGCGCGGGTGCGGATTGCGACATTTCATTCGTAGGGGCAATGCCTTGTGCTTGCCCCGCCCAACACACGATACGGTTCCTTGTAGGGGCAATGCCTTGTGCTTGCCCCGCCCAACGGGTGACCACCGTGTAGGGTGACCACCGTGCAGGGCGACCACAAGGGTGCGCCCCTACGCC
>JACQWQ010000045.1 GCA_016209205.1 Chloroflexota bacterium | reverse complement strand
TATCGTGCCCGAAAAAACATTGCGCGTCGTGCCAAATCTGATTGATGTGGAGGAAACACAGCAGATAGCGGATGGCGGATGGCAGATGGCAGATGGCGTGAAAAGTGAAACTGCCTGCCCTGAATGGAATGAAGGGTCAAACGTGAAACGTCAAACGTCAGAAGGTCGCTATCTTGTTTTTATAGGAAAACTGAATGCGCTCAAAGGCGCGGATTGGCTGCCTGAAATTTTGAGAAAAAGCGGCGTGAATTTGCCGCTCATCGTGGCGGGGGAGGGAGAATTGCGCGACGTGTTGGCGCGCGAAGAAGGAATTGAATTGCGCGGCTGGGTTTCTAACGCGGAATCTTTGCACTTGCTCGCGCGCGCCGAGGCATTGCTATTCCCGTCGCGTTGGGCGGAGCCGCTGGCGCGCACGACCTTAGAGGCGCAAGCATTGGGGGTGCCTACGGTCGCTTTGAATACGGGCGGGACTCGTGATATGATAGACGACAATTTCAACGGCTTGCTCGCCGAAAACGTGGACGAGTTTGCCGCGCAGCTGCGGCGTTTGATGCAGGATGCGGACTTGCGTCTACGTTTGAGCGCCAATGCAAAACGCGTGGCGCAAGAAAAATTCAGTCCCGCCGTCGTCGCCGCAAAACTCGAAAGAATTTATGAAGGTGTGATTCATCCTTCATCCCTTCACTCTGTTCAGGGCAGGCACTTCGTCCTTCATCCTTTGTCATAATGCACGTTGCTCTTTTATCCCGCGCGGTTTTTGGTTTGCACGGCTATGGCGGTATGGAACGCCATGCGCTCGAGCTGGCGCGTCACCTCACGCGCGCGAACGTCCGCGTCACCATCGTCACGATGCCCCCGACGCGCGACGCGCAGTGGCACGAACCCGGCATTGATTTGAAAATCGTGGATGCGCCGCGTTTCCCCGTGCGCGGCATTCCCGACCGCGTGTTGAACTATCCGCGTTGGTCGCAAGCGGCGGCGCGCGTGATAGCGGCGCTGCCCGTGGATGTGGTGCATGCCCAAGGCGTCGGCGGCTATGGATACGCGCAGCTTTTGGCAAAAGGCGTTGCCCACGCGCCGCTGGTCGTCAATCCGCAAGGCATGGAAGAATTCAAAACGAGTTTGGCAAAACGCACCGCGTACCTGCCGCTGCACATGGCGGCGCGTTACGCGGCGCGATACGCGAGCGCATTGATTGCCGCAGATGCCTTGACGGTTCATGACATTCCGCGTTATTTGAATGTGCCGCCTGAAAAAGTCGTGTTGATCCCAAACGGCGTTGACGTGGATGCGGCGCGCAATTGGGTCAGCATTGACGTGCAGCGCGTGCTCGTGCAGCGATTACAGCTGGCGCAGCGGCAGCCGTTGTTGTTGAGCGTCGGACGGCTCGAACAAAACAAGGGGTTCGATTTGCTGCTCGATGCGTTGGCGCGGATTCGTTCTGCGTTGCCTTCGAAATGGTTGTGGCTGCTCGTCGGCGACGGACCCGAACGCGCGGCGCTGCAAGAAAAAATTCGCAAATATCAATTCCGCGATCACGTGCGCTTGCTCGGCAACGTGGACGACATTACGCTGCACAATTTGTACGAACTCGCGACGCTGTTTGTGCATCCGACCTTGTTTGAAGGTTCGTCGCTGGTAACGGTCGAGGCGATGTGCCACGCGCGTCCGTTGATCGGCGCCGTCGTCGGCGGCATTCCCGACAAAATTGTGCGCGGGCAAAACGGGTATCTCGTTCCGCCCGGCGATGTGCAGGCATTGGCGGACAAAATTTTGCTCGCGCTGCGCGACCAGAATCGCCTGCGCGCGATGGGCAATGCGTCGTATCAACTCGCGTGTACGCGTTTCGATTGGCGCGTCGTCATTCATCAGACGCTCGCGCTGTATCAATCCGTCCTGCAAACCCAAGTCCCGCAACCGCAACGAGTGGACGCTCCGGTGCTGTGATAACGTCGTCATGAATTTTCTGCTCGTTCCTGTTCTGGTTCCGCTCCTCTTTTTTCTCCCCGGTTATTTGCTCGCTCGCCTTTTGATTCGCAAGCCGCACGCGTTAACGGTTGGCGAACGCTGGTTCGTTCCCGTTGCCGCGAGTGTGTGTGTGACGACGTGGCTTGCGCTGACGCTTGCCGAGTTTGGCGCGTTTTCATTGTGGAATGTCGCCGCGCTGATTGCCGCCCTCTGCGCGGCCGTGTGGTTTGTCGGTCGCAAGCATTTCGCGGCATGGTCGCTGCGCGCATTCCAGCCCGATTGGATTTTCATCGCGATTATCTTGCTCGCGCTGTTTTTGTTTGCGCGTCCCGCCGAATACGTGATTGGCAACAGCGACGCGGGCACGTACATCAACACGGGCGCGAATATCGCGCGCACGGGCGCGATTGCCATTCACGATGCGCAGGTAGCCCAACTACCGTTCGACTCGGCGAGAGCGTTTTATTGGCAATTGATCAATCCGTTCATGCTGTACAAGGCGGTGCGCTTGCCCGGCTTTTTTGTCGCCGACGCGGCACAGGGTCTTGTGTTGCCACAGTTTTTGCACCTGTATCCGGTGTGGCTCGCGCTGTGGGACAGCTTGGTGGGCGTGCAATATGGATTGTACGCGACGCCGTTGATTGCGTTGTTGGGAAGTGTCGCGTTTTATTTTCTTGCCAAAATGCTCTACTTGTCATTTCGAGATGGTCAGCCCGCAGGGGCTGTATGGGCTCAGGACTGTCATATCGAACGGAGTGGGATATCTCGCTCCGCTCGATATGACAAGTCCTGTGCAGCGGAGCGAGATATCTCTGAACGAATGAATTCGTTACTACGCGCGAAAAATTTTGCGCGCCTCGCGTTTTTTCTCATCGTGATTCTCGCGCCGCAATTTTGGTTCGCGCGTTATCCGGTGGCGGAAGCGCTGACGCAGTTTTTGGTGTTGACGGGGATGTGGGCGTTGATGCACCTCACCCCCAGCCCCTCTCCTACGAGGCGAGGGGAGCAAGACCTCACCCCCGACCCCTCTCCTACAAAGAGAGGGGAGCAAGACCTCACCCCCAGCCCCTCTCCTACAAGGCGAGGGGAGATTGGCTTGGCGCTGTTGGCGGGGGTGGCGTTTGGTGAAATTTTTATGACGCGCGCGGATGCGGTTTTGTTGATTGTGCCTCTGGCGCTTTATTTTCTGGCGCGCCTTTTTACGCGAACGTGGCGGCGCGAGCAGTGGGCGTTTTTGGGTGCGTTCGGCGTGGTGTTTCTGCAAGCGGTCGTGCACATGTTTGTGTTTGCGCCGAATTATTTGTATTACCAATACTCGCACGCGCTGCGGATGAAAAATATAGACAAGCTGATTCCGGGCGGTTTGCCAAAGGCGGAGGAATTGTTTTCGCGGGGGGAATACTTGCTGCTCTTGCTCGGCTTGATGGTGTTGGGCATCGTCGCGTTGTTTGTCGCCGACCGCGTTGTACAACTGCTGCGCGCGCGTTGGGGGAATCAAGCCGGTGTGTGGTGGACGCGGTCTGAAAAATGGTCGCGCATTGCAGGGACGGCGGGAATTGTCGCGCTCGTGGTGTTTGCTTACTTTATCTGGGCGCGTCCCGAATCGTTGTATGCGTACGTCGGCGGCGCGACGCCGTTGGATCGTTCCGCGAATTTGATCAAACTCGGCTGGTATCTTTCGCCCATCGGCATTGCATTGGCGACATTGGGCGCGGTGATTGTCGTCGTGCGCGATTTGAACGCGCGCAATGCGTTCTTGTTTGGCACGGCGGGACTGTTTACATTCTTTTATCTCGAAGAGTTGTATTCCAACCCACACTATATTTACACGATGCGCCATTACATTCCGCTCGTGATTCCGCTGTGCGTCATTCTTGCCGTGCGCGCGCTGGATTGGTTATGGAATTTCCGGATGTACGTGGGATGGGGCGAGCGTCGCCCAAAGTCGGATTATCAGGCGTCGCCCCTACGGTGGTTGGCGGGCGGCGCATTTGTGTTGTGGATGGTGTACAATTTTTATGCGATGGGCGTGGTGGATGCGAGCCGCGCGAACGGGGTCGTGCTGCGTGCGCCATTTGTGCGGCAAACCGCTGCGCTAGGCGTTTTGAAAATCGAGCCGTTTCAAAATTCGATTGCGGGCGTAAATGAATTGGGCGGCGCGTACCGCCAAATCGAAACGCTGGCGCAGGAACTCGACCCGAACGCGGTGATCATTTTTTCTGCCGGACGGGATGAACCCGCCGCGCTGGCGACGCCGTTGAAATTTATTTTTGGGCGCGACGCGTTCGTGTCGGTGTTCAACAATCCGCCCGGCGACAAAATCGCGGCGCTGGTGGACGCGTGGCGTGCGCAAGGACGCGAGGTGATTTTGGCGTACGGCACGAACGGCGGGCGCTTGCAAATTCCCGGCTATGCGTTGGAACGCGTCGGCGAAGCGTCGCTCGACGTGCCGCAGTGGGCCTTTGCGTACGATTTCATGCCGCGCAGCGCGTGGCGCGTGAATTTGAATTACAGATTGTTCCGCGCCGTCCCGCGCGCCGCACCCGACGCGTACCCGTTCGTCCTGAATTTTGGCGGCGATGATTTCCCGTACCTGATGAGCGGATTTCTCGAACGCTCACCCGAAGCGAGCACGCGTTGGATCGGCGCGCTGGTGCCGGATGCGAGAAAAGCGAACGCAGTGAAAGCGGTGAGCGGCGTTGTTCGGATTCCCGCGTTGGATTCCGGCGCAGCGCTCAACTTTAAGGTTCGCGCACGCGCGCCGCGCGACGGCGCGCGTTTGACAATCAAAAGCGGTGACAAACGGCTCGGTGCGTTCGCGTTGACTCAAACGTTTGTGGATTATGCGGTGAGCGTAAATGCAAACGACCTCAAACGCAGCGGCGACAGCGTTCTTGTCGAATTGGCGGTTGAACCGACACCGGACGGGCAGGGGCGCGTATTGGGCGCGGAATTGGAATCGTTACAAGTGAAACGTCAAGAGTGAAACGTCAAACGTCAAGCGTCAAACGTCAATTCACACATCACGTTTCACGCATCACGTTTTACGTCTCACGTTTCACATTTGGCGTTTTACGTTTATAATCTTTTCGTGCTTACTCAACCTCAACTCATTGAGCCACCCTTGCGTGTCCAAGACCAATTTATCAGCATCCTTATCCCCGCGTACAACGAAGAACAAGGCATCGGTGAAACGCTGACCAAGATTTTCGACACGATGGACGCGGCGCATTATGATTATGAAGTGATCGTCGTGAATGACGGCTCGACGGACGGCACCGCCGCGCAAGTGAAAAAATTTCCGCGCGCGACGCTGGTCAATCATTCGCGCAACCGCGGCAGCGGCGCGTCCACCAACACGGCGATTCGTCACGCGCGCGGCGAAATCTGCGTCATGACCGACGGCGACGGCACCTATCCCGTGCAAGACATCCCGCGCCTGTTGGCAGAAATGGACGAATACGATATGGTGATTGGCGCGCGCGTCCGCGAAGCGGGCACCCTGAAAGTGCTGCGCACGCCTGCCAAATGGTTCATTCGCTCGCTCGCCTCGTTTCTCACCGAAACCAAAATTCCCGATCTGAACAGCGGCTTGCGCGCCTACAAAAAGACGAACGTTTTCAGATACATGCACATTTTACCGCACGGACAGTCATGGGTCTCGACCATTACGCTCGCGCATCTTTCGGATGATTTGGAAGTGAAATGGATTCCGATAGAGTATTACGAGCGCAAAGGCAAATCCAAATTTCGTCCGCTGCAAGACACGTACAATTATTTGATGCTCGTCCTGCGCACCGTCATGTATTTCAATCCGATGAAGATTCTTTTTCCTATCGGGGCGCTGATTTTAGTGATCGGCATTCTGCGCCAGTTGTGGTGGTTCGCGACCGGCAATTTGGTCGTGCACAGTTCCAACGTGCTGCTGGTGTTGGCGGGATTGAACGTGATCATGATGGCGCTGTTGGCGGATTTGGTGGTGCGGAGAGCGCGGCAATAGAGGACTGAGGACTGAGTTGTGAGGTCGCACGTCATCACGCACACTGCCACTCGATGCGCAACTTGCGTGATGATGTGCGAGGACTGCGGAAGGCGGCGATGGCTGACGGGTCGCCTTTTTTCATTTCGGTTGTGATTGTGAATTACAACGGCGCGCAATTTCTTGAACGGTGTCTGGCGTCGCTTGCCGCGCAAACCTACACGGCGTACGAGATTATTTTGGTGGACAATGCCTCGACGGATTCATCACGCGAATTTGTCACCGCGCATTTTCCGCAGGTGAAATTGGTGCGGAGCGAAACGAACGTTGGTTTTGCGGCGGGGAATAATTTGGGCATTCGACACGCGCGCGGGGAATTCATCGCGACGTTGAACACGGACACGCGCGTCGAGCCGGATTATTTGGAGAAATTGTGCGCGCCGATGACTGCGGCACAGGACGCCGCTGCGGTCGGCGCGTGCGCGCCGTTGATGTTGGAAATGGAACGCCCGGAAATGGTGGACGCGGCGGGGATTCGCGTGGACCGTTTCGGCTTTGCATGGAATCTTGGCGCGGGGGAGCGGGCGAATAAATTCGCGACTACGCGCGAGGTGTATGGCGCGTGCGCGGGCGCGGCATTGTACCGCCGCGCGATGCTCGACCAAATTGGTTGGTTCGACGACGCGTATTTTGGTTTTTACGAGGACGCGGATTTGGCGTGGCGCGCCCGGCGGGCGGGATGGAAAACGGTGTTTGCGCCGCGAGCGCGCGTGTATCACGTACACGGCGCAAGTTTTGGTAAAATATCCCCACGCAAAACGTATTTGCTCGCGCGTAACCGCTGGTGGACGATGCGCAAGAATTATTCGCTGCCGTCGTTCGTCTTTCATTTGCCGCTGATTCTGATTTTGGATTTTGTGTCGTTGCTGCAAGCCGCGCGGCGCGGACATTTCCGCGAAGCATGGCGCGGGCGCGTGGATGGGTGGCGGGGAAGAAATTCAAAATTGGAAATTGGAAATTAGAAATTCGCGTATCGCGTATCGCGTATCGCGTATCGCGTATCGCGTATCGCAAATCGCATTTCGCAATCAGCAGTCACTCCATCACACCATCGCTCCATCTCTCTATCCAATCCCAGAGGTTCTCATGTCAATTCCTTTCGCCCTCGGTTCTACATTGACCCAGGCGTTTGGCGCGAATCCGCAGAATTACGCGCAGTTTGGTTTGAACGGACACGAGGGTTTGGATTTTGTTCCGCAAGGCGGTGACAAAAAAGTGTACGCCGTCGAAAGCGGCGTCGTGGTGCAGGATGTGGATGATCCGGTGCCGGGCAAAGCGTACGGCATCAACGTCGTGATTTATGTGCCGCTGAATCGGCGCTTGTGGACGTACGCGCATCTCGCAGAAAACTATGTCAAGCAGGGCGATAAGATTTTGCGCGGGCAACCGCTCGGCTTGATGGGCAATACGGGCAACACGACGGGACCGCATTTGCATCTCGGTTTGCGCCAGACCGACGCGAATGGAAATCCACTCAACGGCAACAATGGATTCAAAGGATTCATTGACCCCGCGCCAATCGTGAACATGTTGACCGGGCTGGAACAGGCAGTGCTGGATCGCGCGAATGCCGCACAGCCGTGGATGCCGGTCAACAACACGGCGGCGTTGTGGAAATTCGCGCAGGCGCGCGGCTTGCAAGACCAACAGACGGACGAGATTCCTTTTACTTACAATGGCGAGCAATACATTACGCAGGTGTTTAACAAGGGAATTGTGTATGTCAAGGTGGGCGATTGGGGGAATATCAGGTTCATTCCGAAATGAGTAGGGGCAACGCCTTGTGCTTGCCCATCCCGAGAAACGAGAAACGAGAAATGAATGGTTTAGAAAACATCGAAGAAAAAATCCGCCAAACGTTTGTGGCGAAAAATGCCGCGCGGGATGCCGCGCTGGCGAAATCGCGCGAGGTGATTCGACATTGTTCGCTTTCGATTCGCGCGTCGCATCGCGCGGAGTACGACGCCGCCGCGAAAATTTTGGAAACGGCGCGCGGCGTTGCCGCCGCGATGAAGGCGGATGTCGCGCCGTACCCCGATTTGCATTACACGGGTTATGTGCAGGACGCGTTAAAGGAAGTGGCGGAAGCGCACATCGTCCACGCGCTGTTGACGAATCAGCCGATTCCCGATCCCGACGCGTTGGGCGTGGATTACGCGGCGTACTTGAACGGTCTCGGCGAAGCGGCGACGGAAATGCGGCGGTACATTCTCGACATTATTCGCCACGAACAATTGGAACGTTCCGAAGCGATGCTCCAAGTAATGGACGATATTTATTCCATGCTCGTGACGATGGATTTTCCCGATGCATTGACGGGCGGCTTGCGTCGTCAGACGGACATTGTGCGCGGGGTGTTGGAAAAAACGCGCGGGGATTTGACGGTGGCGTGGCGGCAGGAAAAGTTGGAGGAACGACTGCGCGAGTTTGAGGAGAAGGTAGGCAGGTAGGCAGGGAAACAGGGAAACAAGGGAACTGAGGGAACGGAGGGAAATCTGCGGGAGCCCCCGTCACCTGTCACCCGTCACCTTTTTCAACAGTAGGATGGCTACAAGAACGTGGTCAATTCCTCAACGGTGAGATTCGCTTGTTTGGGGATGCTCTTGAGAGTTTTGAGTTTCAGAGTTTTGTTGCCGTGTATAGGAACAGTGACGCGTTCCGACCAACGGTCACCTGTCCAGCGATGCAAATAGACGTGGCTGCCTGACTGGTCGAATTCTTCAAATCCGACGCGTCTGAGCGCGCGAATAACTTGCTTTCCTGAAACGCGGGGCAATGGCGGCATTTAGACAGTAACCTGAGCGAGATGCAAGTTTTTTTGCTTTTTGAGTTGCTGCACCTCTTTGGCAATCGCGCGCAAATACAACTGGATGGCATCCTTGATATTTTCTAACGCTTCCTCATAGCTATCGCCTTCCGAAATGCATCCGGGCAATGCAGGGACTGTTACGCTGTATCCGCCTTCTTCTGCTTCTTCAAGCACGACTGTGTAATTCATACTTTCAGTTCCTCCGTGCTCATTCTAGTCAAAGGAAATTCCATGTCAACGTCAACCAATTCAATCGGCTCGGATGAAATTATCCGCGCCAGTGAAATCGGTGAATACGTGCACTGCGAACGCGCGTGGTGGCTCGGACACGTACAAGGCGTGGAAAATGCAAACCGCGCGGTGATGGACGCGGGCACGGAACGGCATCGGGAGCACGGGCAGCAGGTGTGGCGCGCGGCGATGATGCGGTATGCGGCGATGCTGTTGTTTGCGATTGCGGTGGGCGCGCTGGTGGTGTTGGTGATGCGGATGTTGAATGTGATTTGAGTCAATCTTTTTTTGCAGTAAAAGTGTGACGAACAGAAACGCCTTTCCTTTGAGAATGAAAAGGAAAGGCGTTTCGCATGGATGAGAATGGTTGATTCTATTTGACCTTGAAACTCCACCAATCGCCAACCGCGCAGCCGTTTTTATTGCACGCCGTGACTCGCCAATAATAAGTCTTGCCCTTCTGTAAGGGCTTGGTCGTATGTTGCGACACGGGGACCTTTTTTAGCTTGTCAACGGTTTTGCCCGTTTGACTGTCGCGTTTGACCACGAGTGAAAAAGTTGTCCCGCACCGGGCATCGCTCCAGTCGAGCGCGACCTGAAGGTCATTTACGGTCGAACCTTTCTTGGGTGTAATCAACTTGGGCTTGGCGGGCAGCGTCGTGCAGGTCGTCGTCGCGTACGTCTTGGAGATATTTCCTGCATTGTCGCGATACTGGACGAATACGACCTTGTTCTTTGCCAATGTCCAGCTGCGCGTCGGCGCATACGGTTCCCATGCCACTCCCGTAAAGCTCGAGTTGTTGCTGATCCGCATGTTACCCACGCCGCTCAAGTCGTCTGTGGCGTTGAGTTTCAGGGTAACGTTGTCTGCCAGATTCTGCGATTCGTTCGTAGCGCCAATGCTCACACTGCCCGTGGGCGCATTCACATCTAGAATGATATCATCCGTCGCCGTGCCCACGACTGCCCCATCTCGATCGCGAAAACGCACATAGACCGTTCGGGGAAGGACAGTACCATCATAAGCGGTGATCGTCCATTCTTTTTGTGAGCTGTACGGTTCTTGTGGGACGTTGAAACCACCATCGTTGCTCACTTCCATCTTGGAGGTCAGCGGTCGCGCCCCAATCGTGAGTGTTACAGTAACTTGATTGGTGTACAGTGTGCCTTGATTGATTGAAATGCTGAACTCGGGCGCGGTGCGCGTATCCAACTGAATCGTCGCAGAACCGATGGGCGAAAGGTTCCCTGCGAAATCGCGCACGCGGGTATAGACCGTCTTGGTTCCGTCTCCGCCGCCAAGCGTCCAAGAAACCGAATTGGCAAAGGGCTGCCACGCGCTCCACGCGCTTTGATCGTTTGAGAAACTCATTTCAGCCACGCCGTCCGTCGGATCGTGTGCGGCGAGGTCGAGGATGACATTGGTTGATGTAGTGGTCAACGCGCCCTTGTTGATTTCCAAGCTGTCAATGCTCGGAGGGCTGCCATCAGGGGTTTGGGTTATCGTTGGCGTCAACGTATCTGTCGGCATGGCGGTCATGGTTGGTGTACTCGTCGGCGTGCTGGTAGGCGTAACCGTCGGCATAAGTGTTGGCGTGCTGGTCGGCGTGTTGGT
>JACQWQ010000145.1 GCA_016209205.1 Chloroflexota bacterium | reverse complement strand
CGAGACCTGACCCTCATTGCTTCTGCCATCTCGCGCGAGCAACCGCCAACGATAAGTGTTGCCGCAGTCGGTCTGGCTACTTACATTCAGTTGCGTCCCCACCACTGGATCGAACACTTGATCCTCGCCATAGTTAGCGCCAATCTGCTTTTCCAGTCGCACGCGATAGTTCAAAATGCCGCTCGGGTCGCTGGGCGCATTCCAACGCAAAGTGATCATGGCAACACATGAGAGTTGCGCATTGTCCTTCGGTCCCACGATCACCGGCGCAGGCGGACCTTGCGTGTCGGCTGGCGGTTGCGAGCCCGGCTGATCCGTCGGCTGTGACTGCGGCGAATTGCTTGCCGGTGTCTGCGTCTCGGGCGGGTTTGCCGGAACCGAGGATGGCAAAGTAGGCGGCGCAATCGTCGGCGAGGACATGTCGGTGGACGGTGCTATTGTCGTCGGAGACACGCTAGTGGGCGACGGGACTGCCGTAGAAGGCGATAGCCCCGCCACTCCCTCCTTCACCAAGATCGAGATGCCCGCGGATTTGCTGCTTTCCCCGTTGCGATTGTAGGCAATCGCTTCGACGACATAGGTGCCCGGCGCAGGCGGCATCCACCGCAGGGTGACCGGGAATATCGGCTGACCGTTTGGCGTCGGGCTTGATTCAGAAGCAGCCAACACTCCATTGACCCCAAGGTCGATGCGAACTACGCCCGCCGAATCGGTACCTGTGACCTGGACGAGGACTGGATTGTTTGCGTCTACCGCTGTACCGCTGGGCGGCGAGTTGATCACGACAACGGGCTTGCTCGGAGCAGGCGACGAACAGCCCACCAGCAGCAACCCCAGCGAACAAGCGATCGCGAAAAGAAAGCGGTTGTTCATCTTGCTCTTCATGTTCAACTCCTTTCCCTCTGGAAGCAAAAAGAGGTAAGTCGCAATTTCTCACCTGCCAAACACGGCGAGTCCCTCAAGAATCAACCGCGTATTTATTCGTGCGATCCTCCGGCTCCGCTTGCCAGCTGTTAAAGATCACGTGCGGTGTTTTTCCGATGGCAGCGTTGACGAAGCGAATCCACTCCATCGTGGAATCAAAGTAAGCGCGATCGGAACCGGCTTTAGTCCATTCCGATATAAAGATCACGCCGAATGGGATTCCGCGCTCTTGGAAGAATTGGCTTAACTTTCGGAGATCGCCCGCCACGTCCAGTTTCCGCTCCCGCGCCCACACTGGATCAACATCCAGATGAAAGTAAGCTGGAGTCACTCCGCGCGCCTCAAGCGCGAGGGTCCACTGTTCCAGTTCGTCCACCGAGAAGAGGGGATAGGGTTCCGTATCGCCGACGCGGATGTTCGGGTACGCGGCTTTCACTTGCCGGATAAACAGTGCCGTGACATTGGCGCTTTGTTCCGTGGAATATCCACACGTCTTGTTGCTGGCGGGGTTTGGGGCATATCGTCCTCCCATGAATGGCTCATCCATATCCAGGAAGGTGACGACCCCTCCGTTCGCTTGAATGTTCTGAATAGCAACGTTGGCGGCGCGGAATTCCGCCGTACCTGTGCAGCCCCACTCTTTGAGGGTGCCAACTGTGAGCGCTGTGGCAATGCCCCAATCATTGAGCTTGCGAAAAGCGTCCACGTTGACAAAGGTGTGCAGGATGTTATCTCCGCAGATTACGCAGGGTTGTTCCAACACGCTCTGTTGATCGAATTTAAAGACGTCAACTTTCCCGCGCGCCTCGCTCCACTGCTCCGGCTTGGTAAAGAGTTCAGCATAATCCCGCGAACCAAAGTTGGGACCAAACCAAACCAGGTCAGCTGGGATCGGCGTTGGTGGTACCGGCGTCGGTCCCAATACGGCTGCGCTCGCAGTTGCTGGAAAATACTTTTTATCTCCAGAATACCGCGCTTCCAGAAGGAATTTGCCTGACGCGAGCTGGGGCAAGGGAAATCGAAAGGACCCAGCTTGGTCCGTCGCGGTGTCGCCAATCCGCACCGTCGCGGTGTTGAGCGGAATCTGCTTGCGGGTCCCCTCGTTGGATGTTTTCAGAAAAATGAGGTCAAAGTAGCCGCTGCCAGCCGAGACCGGACTCACACGCGCGCTAAACGTAACTGTGTATGTCGTACCGGGACTGACGGGGAACGTCGTCGAGTTGATCGCCGCAGTTTGGGAACGAGTCGCCGTCACGTGCAGCCGTTGTCCTTGACCCTGGTCGCTCGGTTTGAGACGAGCGCTGCCATTGCCCCAGAAGCCCCAACGGTCTAACCCATTCATAAACCTGCTGTTCGGCACGCGATTGGTTGTCTCGTTGCCTTGAACGTAGCGCGCGTCATAGAGCAAGAATTCGCTCGTTCCGGCGCAGCCGCATTCCGTGTTGACTCGAAAGCCGACGTTCGCTTGCGTCGCACCGCTTGGGACGGTGCCCGTCAGCGTGTATTGGGCAAAAAGCCCCCCCCCCTCCAAGGCGGTCAGGGAGAACTCGATAGTTGCATCTTTGACGGGAACACCGGCTTGGTCTTGCAGCGTTCCCGTCACTTGTTGAGAACTGCCCGGCACCGAGAGATTCAACTTGGTGGCAAGCGTTTTTGAAACTGGCGCCGGCGTTGTTGTTGGCGCCAACGTAAACGTCGCGGTTGGTGTACCAAGTACGGTCGTGGCTGGCGCAGCGGGTGTTGCGACTGCGGTTGGGAGTGCAGTGGCTGAACGCGCGGGCAAGGTCGCTTGTGGATTAGAGACAGGCGTGGCTGAGCTGGCGGCAGTGATTGGCGCAACCGCCGCGCTCGTCTGCTTAATGGGCGATGGCGCGGAAATCTGAGCGCGCGGGGCAGCTTGACCTTGCGCGTCAAAGAGAGGAGGCAGCGCGAAAAATCCAACGCCTGCTCCGATTACAAGCACGAACAGCAGCACGAGGAATAACCATTTGCCGCGTGCGCTCCCGCGTTGAGGAACGCGTTCGGGCATGTTCGGAGGTCGCGCGCGCGGCGGCGAACGTTCGGGTAGTCCGAGATCAGGTTTTGACATCGCACCTCTCACTTGCACAAAACTCGCTTTGTTGGAACAGCATGGTTCGACTATGCTCACCACATGGTTGGACTGCTGTTCCGCAATGGATTCGGAGTTCAACTCCGCTCCCCCTGAGATTTCTCACCTGCCAAACACGGCGAATCCCTCAAGGAGTAGCCGCGTGTGACTGTAAATCGCGGGGTCGTTCTCTGGCAGATTGATGGGCACCTCATGGACGCCTTTATGGTCGCGATCCGCCGGAGCCGCTTGCCAGCTCTGGAAAATTGCGTGCTGGGGCTTGCCGATGGCATCGTTGACCGTACGCACCCATTCCATAGTCGAGTCAAAGTAGGCGCGATCGGAATATGCCGCGTGCCAGTTCGACGTAAAGATCACGCCAAATGGGATGCCGCGCTGCTTGGAGAATTGGCTTAGCGTCCGGAGATCGGCGATAACGTCTTGTCTCTCAACCCGCACTCTTTCAACGTCGATATCCATGTGCAGGAACGCAGGGGTCGCCCCTTGATCTTCCAGCGCCAGGATCCATTTTTGGATTTCGGCAGGGGAGAAGTGGGGGTAGGCCTCGATGTCGCCCACGATGATCTGTGGATAAGCGGCTCTGACTCGTTTGATAAATCCGGCAGTCTGTGCCGCGCTCTTCTCCATGGTGTAGCCACAAGTCATGCCGTCCGCGATCTCCTCTCCTCCAACCCGAGGTTCGTCCATGGCCAAGAATGTGACAGTCCCGCCATAGGTCTGAACGTTGCCGATGACTTCCTTGGTGACGCCAAACGTGACGTCGCTGGTGCAGCCCCACGGCTTGACCGCTCCCACCTCGACGCTGATTGCGATGCCCCAATCTTTTAGTTTCTGAAATGCCTGGACGTCAACAAACTTCTTCAAAGTATTGTCTCCGCAGATAGCACAAGGAACATCGAGGACATTCTGCGTGTAGAATTTAAAGATGTTGATGCGCGACCGGGCTTTCGACCACTGCGCTGGTTTGGTAAAGAGTTCGGCATAGTCGCGAGAACCCATATTTGGCGCGAACCAAACCAAGTCAGCTGGCACCGGCGTTGGTGGTATGGGCGTCGGTCCCAATACGGTTGCACTCGCAGTCCCTGGCAAATACTGCGTATCGCCAAGATACTTGGCTTCCAGAAGGAACTTGCCTGACGCGAGCTGGCTCAGAGTGAATCGAAAGACACCATCCTTGTCGGTCGTCGTGCTGCCAAGCCCGACCGTCGCCGTCTTGAGCGGAATCTGCTTGCGCGTGCCCTCGTTGGACGGTTTCAGAAAAATGAGGTCAAAGTAGCCGCTGCCAGCCGAGACCGGACTCACGCGCGCGCTAAACGTAACTGTGTATGTCGCACCCGCGCTCACGGGGAACTGGCTTGAGTTGATCGCCGCGGTTTGCGAGCGCGTTGCCGTCATGTGCAGCACTTGTCCTTGACTTGCGCCGCCGGGGTATTGCGCCAAGAGACCTGCTCCGTCGAGCGCGGTCATTGTCAACTCGATAGGAGCTCCGGCAATGGGAACACCGCTTTGGTCTTGAAGCGTTCCCGTCACTTGTTGAGAACTGCCCGGCGCCGAGAGATTCAACTTGGTTGCAAGCATTTTTGAAACTGACGCCGGCGTTGTTGTTGGCGCCAACGTAAACGTCGCGGTCGGCGGACCAAGTGCGGTCGTGGCTTGCGCGGGCGAAGTTGTGATTGCGGTTGGGAGTGGAGTGGCTGAACGCGCGGGCAAGGTCGCTTGTGGATTAGCGACAGGCGTGGCTGCGCGGGCAGCAGTGATTGGCGCAACCGCCGCGCTCGTCTGCTTAATGGGCGATGGCGCGGAAATCTGAACGCGCGGGGCAGCTTGACCTTGCGCGTCAAAGAGAGGAGGCAGCGCGAAAAATCCAACGCCTGCTCCGATTACAAGCACGAACAGCAGCGCGAGGAATAACCATTTGCCGGCTGCGCTCCCGCGTTGAGGAATGCGCTCAGGCATGGTGTGAGGTCGCGCGGGCGGCGGTGGACGTTCGGGGATGCCAAGATTCGGGTCGGACATCGCTAACTCCTCGTTCGTTCTCCAATCTCATATCCGGGTATTTCCCACTTAAGTTAGCTCGCCAAAGTACAACAGCGAATTCGCAATGGAGGGAACGCGAGAACCGAGGTTTCAATTCCCCGCGCTGCTTGTCGCCGTAATGATGAAATACCAATACTTGGTCCAGTCGCTGCACGCCCCGCCCGTATTGCATGCCTGCACCCGCCAATAGTACTTGGTCCCGCCGCCGATGAGCGTCGGGGTCCTGTAGCGCGAAACGGATGTCGCGGCATCCACGACCATTGGACCGCTCGTGCTGCCTTTACGCACCTGGACATAGTAGGTTTGCGCGCCAGCCAAATCGTTCCAATCGAGAAGGGGACGTTTGGTGTTCGAAATCCGCGCGCCGTTCAATGGTGATTTCAGGACTACCTGAGGCAACAGTACCACCCCCGTATACCGTTGACCAAAGATTTCGGACTCTCCTTCTACGAGCGGGGCGGTGTCGTCGTCACCTTGCCACACCACCAGATACGCGTTATTGGTGCCGTTGTAGACTGCTGCGGGAAACAGGGCGTCGTAGGATGTATTTCCATTTGGACCCATGTCACTCAGACGAAAATCGTTCGCGCCCAGTTCTGTGCCGGTCGCGGCATCGAGCCGCTGCCCAAAGATTTCGCTCTCCTCCTCTAGTACGCCATCACGATGCCATACTACCAAGTATTGGTTATCCGTACCGCTATATGCTACCGCGGGGTGGGCAGCCCAGTAGGTTATGTCCCCGTCGGGACCCATCGCGCTGATGCGAAAGTCATTGGTGCCCACTTGTGCGCCGGTCGCGGCGTCAATTCGCTGACCAAAGATTTCATATTCATACGCGACCAGTAGTCCGGCATCGTCAGAGCCCCACCACACCACCAGGTACTCGTTGTCCGCGCTGTTGTACGCCACCGCCGGGCCGAGGGCGGCAAAGTCCAAGTCCTCGTCAGGTCCCATATCGCTGATGCGGAAATCGTTCGCGCCGACTTGGGTCCCGTTCGCCGCGTTGATGCGCTGCCCATAGATTTCGAGTTCTTGCTCCTCGTAACCGCCGCAGACCGTATCACAGCCCATCCATACCACCAGATACTCGTTATCCGCGCCGTCGTAAGCCACCGCTGGGACGTTGGCGCTGGGATCCACGTCCCCGTTGGGACCCATGTCGCTGATGCTCAAGTCATTCGTCCCCACGTGAGTCCCCGCCGCGTCGAGTCGCTGACCAAAGATTTCGAACTCGTTGTTCACCAGCGGGGCAGTGTTGTCGTCGCCTTCCCACACCACGAGGTACTCGTTATCCGCGCTGTTGTAGGCGACGGCGGGATTCAAGGCATCGTACGCGGTGTTGCCATTCGGTCCCATGTCGCTGATGCGAAAATCGTTCGCGCCGATTTCCGCGCCGGTCGCGGCATCGAGCCGCTGTCCAAAAATTTCGAATTCGTTGTTCACCAGCGGAGCAGTGTTGTCGTCGCCTTCCCACACCACGAGGTACTCGTTATCCGCGCTGTTGTAGGCGACGGCGGGATTCAAGGCATCGTACGCGGTGTTGCCATTCGGTCCCATATCGCTGATGCGAAAATCGTTCGCGCCGATCTCTGGATCAACCGTCACGGGCCAAGCCGCGCGGGCGAGAGCAGAGACAGTGATTCGCAATTCGTAACTCGTAGTTCGTAATTCATCATTCGCAACAGGCGTGACGGTCATCGTCGCAGGCAGTTCCGCGCCCGTGGCGTCGTAGGCGCGCACCGCGCCGAGCCACACGACGCCTTCGTCCGTCCACCACCGCCAGCCGTCGGGCGCGGATTCAAACGCGCCGCTGCTCCAGATCGTTCCGGCGATGACCAAATCCGCGCCGGACAGCGCGAGCGGCTGCGAAATTACGAATTGCTGCTCGAGGCTGTTTTGCCGCACGAGGTATCGTTCGACGACTCGACCGCGCGGATAAGACACTATGTCCGGCGCGTCGCTGCGCGGACGCACGGCGCCAAGATTGATTTGTGCCAGAGCCGCAGACTCGGCGCCAATGTGCGTCAACTGCCACCGCCATTCCGGGCCGCCGGGCCGTGGAGTAAAGACCAGCCCCGCGGCGGTGAAATCCGCGAGGTGGCGCGGATGGCGCAGGCGATAACCTTCGGCGGTCGCGGTCAGGTTGTTGAGCGCGCGTGCGATGGCTTGGTCGGGGGAGAGGTTCCCCTTGCTCTGCGCTACACTCAGGGCTTGTACTGCGCCCAGGGGCAGTTCAGGAATGATGGATGGCGTCGTCGCAAGGCGTGGCATCGCGCTCGCCATCCACAGCAGTCCGAATGCTGCAAGCAATGTGATCGAAACCAACTTCCGGCTCATCGTGACCTCCTTCCAGTCATCGTATCATCGAATCGAATTCGTTGCGAACATAGTTCGCGATGAAAAAGGGGCTTGAAAAAACAATGTCCGCGCTTTGTTTTTTGCGAGGCTTTGTTGAGACGTCGAATTCTGCGATGAAGGCGATGTGCGATGTAGGCGATGAAGTCCATCGCACATCGCCTACATCGCACATCGCCTTCGATGGGCTGCTCAGCGCAGCATTGGCTGAATCACTCCCCACCACGCATCGGCGATGCGCGGCTCGCAATCGTCGCTCGGATGATAATCGTCCGCGTAGCAGCTCGTCTCGCGCAGCGCGGCGAGATTGAACATGTCCACGAGCGAAACGCGGTCGGCGTGGCGTTGAACGACGTTCGCGGTCGCTCGGTTTAGAGCCACGGTCATTTCATGGCGCACTGCGCGTTCCGCTTCGCTCCAACCGCGCGCGGCGGGAATCAGCGAAATGTCGTGCAGGTTCGCGACGATTACACGGGCGCGGGTGCGCGCGAGAATCTGCGACACTGCCGCGTCTAGTCGTTGTTCAAATGCGGCTGCGCTCGCGGTCACATCCTCGCCCGGGTTAAAATAGATCACGTCGTTCGCGCCGATCCAAATCGTCACGAGCGCGGGATCCTCATTCAGCGCGATCGGCACTCGGTCCGCGATCATTTGCTCCAATGTCCAACCGCTTCTGCCGACATTGTGCAGCGTAGCATCGGGACGAACCGCCTTGAGACGCGCAAGCACCAGTTCGGTGTAACGCCGCGCACTATCGGATTTACCATCGCCTTCGGTGAGACTGTCGCCGAGTGCAACCCAGTGGAATGCGCCGGAGAGCGGCTGCGGCGATGCGCTGGGGGGCAGTGTTGGCTGCGGCACTGGGCTGGGAGGCGGCGTTGGCTGTGGGATTGGGCTGGGGAGTTGTGTTGGCTGCAGCGGTTGAGTTGGAACCGCCGGGACTGTGGGAACGGATGGAAGGGACACGGCTGCGCCCGGCGCGCTGAATTCGTACGCGCCAATGTCGTACGCTTGATTCTGCGGACGCGCCAAGCCCAAATAATCGAGAGCAACACCGGTGTTCTCGCCCGCCTCAATCGCCGGACTGCCGGGCTGGAGGCGAAAATCGTATGCCGCTGCGTCAACGAACAGCGGATCGGCATTAATGCAGCGCGTGTCCCAGTCGGGGCAGTCGCCCGCGTTGTAGACCAGGTTGTTGCTGGCGGCGTTGAACACCGAAACATCCACTCCCGGCCCAAAGAGATCGTAGGTCTGCCCGGATTCAGCGTACAAGATATTATTCTGAAAAGTTATCCTGCCAGCCCCGGCTCGTTCGATGAAGAGCTGCGCATTGCTGTCGGGTCCCTGCGAGCCATTGTTATACAACACGTTGTTTTGGATGATGAACGTTCCCTGCGGGTCGTTGATATGGAGTCCCTGCCAGTCCGCGCCGACGATGATGTTGTTGTGGACATAGATCGTGCCCAGCACCTCCGTGCTGCCGTCGCTGCCACCGAGAAGGATGTTATCCCGTAAAGAACCCGAAATCAGGTTGTCATGGATGCGAATGTTGTCCATGCGGTCGCCGTCGGCGTGACCGAAAAGTTGGATGGCGCGTCTGCCGCGTTGGTCTTGAATCTGGTTCCACCCAAAATCAATATCCTGAATGGTTCCGAAACCCTGGAGGTACAAACCATGTCCGCTCGCATCGCCTGTTCCGCCATTGTCGCGCAAAAGATTGCCATAAATTTTCAAGCGCGCGCTGTTGCCCGCAATGCCGATGACGGCGCCTTCGGAGAAAATCCCATCGTGAGAATAATTGCCGATGATGCGGTGCCCGTTCCCGCTCGGTTGCAGCGTGCCTGCATATTGGCTGAGCTCCAGGTTGGCAATGATGTAATACTCTAACGCTGCGTCCATGTAGATTCCTCTACGCATCGGCTGCGGCGCGCCCAGAACAGGACGGTCGCCCGGATATCCGATGTAGGCGATGGGTCGGTCGGCAGTGCCATTGGGATCAATGTCGGGGTGGAAAAGAAGAACAGCATCCCAGCCCGGAGAATCAGGATCGGCGGCGTTGAATGTTCCGCCCTTGAGATAGACAATGTCGCCTGGCTGCATCACTTTGCGCGGGCGATACAGAGTTTTGAAGGGCGCGTCAAACGCGCCTGAGTTGGCATCATCTGCGTTCGCCGCGTCGGGAATGACAAAAAAGATGTTGCCCGGTCGAATGGTGAACGGCAGCGGGTTGCTCGCTCTGCCGTTGACGGTGACGACGAGCTCGCCCGTGGTGACATTGGGTCCGGGTTGGATGACAATCAGATCCAAATTGCGCGCGGGCGCATTGTCCTCGCCCCAAATCACGTACCTGGCTACCTCTCTGCCGCCGATGGTGACAGTCGAGTCCCCGCGCTGTGCGCCAAACCCTTCGCCGTAAATCGTGATAAACGCGCCCAGATTGTCCTGTCCGCCCGTGTTCGGTCCCGATTCGATGTCGCTAAAAAACAGGCGCGGACTCCCGCTGCCGATTGCGACGGGCGCTTGAGGCGGCGCGGTTGGGACGGGCGGCGTCGGGAGCGAGTTGACGGTGGTTGGCGGCGCGGAGGTAGGTTGACCTGCGAGCAATGTTGTTTGGGGCGTGGGCGCGGGGGCTTGCGGAGCTGTGGCTTCACCCGCGCAAGCCGCGAGCAGAATCAGCAGCAACGATAATGTGAACAATCGCGAATGATGGGACATGGCAATCTTTCGAATCAATACACTAACACGAATATCTCGCCGTCGTCCGGATCCCCGTTTGCTTCAAATCGGTTAAAGTACATTTTGGAATTTGTAGGTCCGGGGCTGACGGTGACAAAGCGTGCCGCGGCGCTGCGCGCGACGACGACGATGTACCGATCGCTTACGTCAAAGCCAAACTCAATCAAGCACCGCCCCGCGCTCGCGCCATTGGTGATGGTGAATGATGCCGTAACGTCGCCCACGTTTTCAAATTGACGAGTGATTGAGGAATTAGCGCTGCCGCAATAGGCATACACACCTGCTTTGACCGTCCCATCGCCGGTGAGGGCTTGAGTCACGTCGCGTTTTGCATACACGTCACCGGTCAACGCTTTCACGTCGCTGCCCGCGTACACGGTGTCCGCGTACACGTCGTCGCCCACGTGCACGTCACCGTCCGCGACCACATCATTATCCGCGCATACATTGCCCGTGACGCCCCCACCATCGCAATAAAAGTGCGATGGCGAGCCGGCTTTCAATTGCGTCGCGGTCAGCGCACCCGTCATCGTGTCGCCCGCGGCGTTGACGTAGGTCGCAGCGTGATTGTGGTCGCTGCGCGCGATGCTGTTTGCCGCGCCGCTGCCCGCAAAATTCGCGTTCAGTGTCACATCCCCGCTCGCGCCGCCGCCCGTCAGTCCGCTTCCCGCATTCACCGCCGTGATGTCGCCCCCGCCGCCCGCGTGGCTGTGGTCGCTGCGCGCGACTGTGTTCGCCGCGCCGTTTCCGCCAAAGCCCACCGACAGCGTAAAGTTCTTGCACTGCTTGCCTGCGGGTACTAGACCCTCACCCACGATGAGGCATTTGATCTTGTTGGTCGCGGCGTTTGCTGTCTCCGCGAGCGACGTCGAGAGATTGGGGACGTTCGCAAACAACAGAACGGTCAACCCTACGTTCCACGCGATGAGCAGTTTGAAAGTGCGCGCGTTCATCGGCTCCTCCTTGTATAGTAGAATCGTTCCCGGTTGACGACCGAGAACGAGTTCCATAAACTGCACATAAAAGTCGAAGGCGACGTTGTGCTGCTTGAGGTTCAGCCTCGTTAGAGCATTCGCCTCGGGTCTATGTGTGGTCACGCATAAGCAAGTTGAGGGTATGGATTTGCATCATTCGCCGCGTGACCGGATATGGGTGGCTGTGCTAACAGCAGCCACGTCAGAACAAGAGGGTGTCTCATTTCAACCTCTCCGGATTCGTTATGGCGAGCCTGCAAAGTCTTCCCACCAGCCGAGTGCACCAGCCCCGCTCCGCAGTTCGATATAATCAATCAGCGCAGCCGTCCGCCCGAAGTTGATGGCGTCCGTGTTGTCGGTCAACCAGATACAGATCGCCTTGACGGTTATGTTAGCCGGCAGCGTAGCGGACTTGGTCGCATAGCCACCATTCGCCTGGGCGTTGGGCCACACGAGTGCGGCTGGGAATTTGCAAGGGGCAGTGGCGCTCGTCGCGTATCCAACTTTAAAGTCCATGCCGTCGGTAATGTCAGCGCGCGCGCGCAGGATTGGAAAGGCGTTGGTGCTGATGTTGACTTCCGTGGTCTTATAGCCCACAGTCTCGTCGAGGTTCTGGTTGTTGACGAACCAGAGCAACCCCGCCTCGGATGCCACCCCCGCCGGAGCGTCGTCCCATAATCCGCGCTCTGCCGCTGCGACGTTGGTGGAGAGGTAATTGGCCCAAGCGTGATCGAACGCGGACACCGGGGCGGGTGAAACTGCCGTGAACAGCAGCACCGCCAATAACGTCGCCAGCACAAGACTGGCGAGGAAAAGTGAATATTTGCGTTTCATCGTATCCTCCTTTGGTTCTGGACTCTCGCGAAAAATGGATAGGGTGTGTTTCATTCTATGGTGCGCCAGTAAAAGTCTCTTCCCAGCCGACCGCTCCCGCCGCGCTCGTGACGCGGATATAGTCAATCAGCACATTTGACCGTCCGGTTGCGGTCGCGTCCGGGTCGTCCGTCAGGTAGATGCAGATCGCCCGGATGGTCAGGTTGGGGGGTAGGGCGGCGGACTTGGTGCGATAGAAACCGTCGTCCTGAGCAGATGACCACTTGAGTGAATCAGTACACTTGGCGGTCGTCACCGCCTGCGTCGAATAGCCCACCCGAAACAGCGCGTTGTCGCTCACCGCGGCGCGGGCGCGCAGATTGGGAAAGTCATCCGAATCAAGGTTGACGAACGACTTGTAGCCCACAGTCTCGTCGAGGTTCTGGTTGTTGACGAACCACAGCAGGCCGGCCTCGCCCGGGACGACCCCAGCCGCGATGTCGTCCCATAATCCGCGCTCTGCCGCTGCAACGTTGGTGGAGAGGTAATTGGCCCAGGCGTGGTCGAACGCGGCTACGTCCATCGCAGGACTCGCGATGAATGACAGCAGCGCCAAAAGAATCACTCCCGCAATGCTGATGAGCATACGTGAATTGAGTTTCATTCGAGTCTCCTTCTCTGCCGATCCCGGCGGCATCGTCCGCCCTGAATTTGAAGGATCGGCGAATCGAAAAAATTGACCGCTTACTTTGCCTAATGGAATTCGCGCAGCCACAGCCCACCCGGCTGGACGGCTTCACCGGCGTGCGGCGCGTAATCGGGCATACACGCGAGATTACAGGCAGTGGCAGCTTCACCGTTCATCACAACGTACCAACTGGTTGCCCCAAATGCGACTGCCGCTGGTCGTGTGCCATGTCGAGCGATGCGAGCCTACTCAGCACGTAGGCGTGATTCACTTCTCCAGAATTTGGATCTATCGAGTCTGGTCACAACCGTTCCTTGACGCAGATGACGATCATGGACGAGTCGAGCACGTTGGTGTTGGTAACGCCGGCCGCCTCCTTTTTGGCCAGCCAGCGAAACGTGTGCGCGCCTGCGGACACGCTACCAAACATGCGGGTGCTACCCACCTGCATCACGTTCGGGTCGTCCACTCCGCTGCTGTCGTTTAGTTCCACCGTGCGGGTCGAGGAGCCATCATTCGCGCCGCTGAGGTTATCCATGGTCATATCAAAGAGATAACGATTCTGAGAGGCGCCGCCCTCGCCGTCGCTGTTTTGCACATCCGAACTAGCCGTGACCGCGCAGTGATGGACATGCCTGGTGCCCGTAAAGTTAACCGGGACACTCAACAGCACCGTCCAGTTGACCGCGCTGTCCACGCTTTTGTTGTTCGTCGTCGCATCGCCCCAGCCCGCATCATGCGCGACGCGCGCGGTATACATCTTGACTGGCGGGTCGTTCGCCGCCTGCACCCATGCGGCGTTCATGCCCAGCGATGCTAGCAGCAGCACGGTCAGCACCGCGAGCCACAGCGTGGTTAATTTATTCAAGCCCGTATTCATTTTGTCCTCCTGCCGAACCTTCAACGCTCGGCTGAATCAAAAGACTCTGTTGTAGCCCGATGGCAGGTCGGCAGACCCCGACAGGGCAAAGCGATGCCGC
>JACQWQ010000044.1:19805-80457 GCA_016209205.1 Chloroflexota bacterium | reverse complement strand
CGCGCGCCGCGTTCGTGAAATACATACGCGCCTACGACAACGCCGAGCACGATGCTGATTTGCCGCAAACCGATCACATAACTCGCGCGGTCGTCGGATTGAAACGCCCACAAAATCAACGAATAACTCCCAAATAGAAACAGCGTCGCCAGCGTGGGCAATTTCCATGCGGCGAGCCGCGCGGGCAGGACAATCGTTTCGCGCGTCACGCGCAGCACCACCCAATAAATAATTCCCCCCACCAACGTTTCGAGCACGCCGTACCGCATGGCGAACGTCAGACCGTTCGGCAACTGGCGCAGGGCGTTGCGATCAATCACGGTGTACGCCGCAATGCTCGTCGCCGCCATCAAAATCCACACCGTCGTGCGATTCCAATACCGCGCCGCGTTCAAATCGCTCAAGGACTGCAGCGGCAAAATCAGCGAGCCCAGTGCAATCAACGCAATACCGAGCCAACCCACCGGCGTCGGCGCATCGCCCAACGCGACCTCGGCGCACGCCACCATCAACACGGGCAACGCGCGCGCCAGCGGGTACGCCACCGTAAAATCGCCGCCGCGGTAACTGTGCGTCATGCCGGTGTAATAGACCGCCAAACAAACGCCGCCCCCCAAAATGTTGAGCGGCACCGCGCTCAATACCGGCGGCGCAAACATTTCCCACAGCAGCAGCGGGGGCGACAGGACAAACGTCGAGACAATCGAAATGCCCATGAACATGTTGATACTGCGCTGCTCGCGTACCAACAAATTCCAGCTCGCGTGCAGCGCGGCGGAAATGAGTACGAGCGTAATCGAGAAAAAGGACATGCGAGAGAGCGAGAGATAGAGAGAAAGAGAGAGGGAGAGATAGAGAGAGGGAGAGCAGGAGAGAGGGAGAGAGGGAGAGAATCACTCCATCACTCCATCACTCTCTCACTCCATCACATCAAGCTATTGCGCTTGACTCCACTGATCTGCCGTCGGGTCATATTGAAAACGCGCGAGCGCGCCTTGCGGAATTTCGGTGTTGTTGAAATTGAACGCGACGGCTTGGACAAGCATTTCGTTCGCGGACGGGAACGCGATGCGCTGCGCGCGTTGTGCGTCGCCAACCGTCGCGACCTCACGCGCTGTGCCCTGAAAATTGCCCTGCGCGTCCAAATCCACCGCGCGGATTTTCGCGTCGCGCACGGAACCAAAATACAAACGTTTGCCGTTTGTCCCTACGCCGGTTGCCACGCCGAAGGCATCCACATTGTCGAGTTGGCTTGCAATTTCGTTCGTCTGTAAATCAATGCGATAAATGCGACCCACTTGATTCGCCGCCGTCGAACCTGTAACCGTCGTCGCGTACAAACTGTTCGTATCGCAATCGTAGGTCAAGCCCAGCACACCGTACGGATTTTCGGGGGAAACATCCGCCGCGCCCGGCAAGTTGAGATACTCGGACAGGTTTCCCGTGCGCGTGTCTATTTTGTAAAGCACGTTCTGTGGTTTGAGCGCTGCGATGCCGGGGCCGGTGCGCGGGCTGGGCGCGAGATAGATATTCCCCGCGCGGTCAACGGCAAACGCATCCACATAACCGGCTTGTACCCACGACTGGTTTTGATATTTGGAAACCGCGTCGCTGTTAGGCATCGGCGCAAGCACGACCAGCCGATGCAGTTCGCTCGTGTCATAGTACACGTTCTTGCCGAACCCGAGTCTGGCAAGGAATTTGGGTTGCCCCGCGCAAGGCGCCACACTTGCCGTTTGGACGCTGCTTGGCGCGTTGGTGTCGGCGGCATTCGCGCTGGGTTGTTGATTCGCTTTTTTCCTTGTTGGTTTCGGCTGCGCTTTGAGCGATTCCGCGTCGTCCGCGCTGCCATTCGGAATGTTGGCTAGCGCCGCGCTCGGTTGCTGTGCGGTGCCCGACGCCGGTGCGCTCGGCGCGAGCAAACGCGTGTACGCATAATAGCCCCCCCCCCCAACGGCGAGCAGTACAAGAATCGGCAAGAGCAACTTGAGCGGACTGCCGCCTTTCTTTTTCGCGGGCGCGGTTTTGGGAGGCGCGGCTTTGGCGGCATCTCCTGCCGGTTTCGCAGGCGCCGCCGCGGGTGGTTTGCCAGCGGACGACGCCGCCGGAGGCGCGGCGGGTTTCTTTTTGCCAAAGCTCGGCAAGAGTTTGAATCCTTTTTTCACTGGTTTGGGCGCAGGCGCCGCGCCTTTGGCGGCGGGGGCGGGCGCCGCAGCAGGCTTTGCCTCCGCTTTGGGGGGGCTTTTTTTCTTGAAAAACATATTCAGCTCCTTTGCTGCTCGCGAGCAGTGTGTAATGGCAAAGTCAAACGCGCTCTAAACGCGTTTGGAGCAAGCTGTCGTCACGCGCACATCCATTTCCTGCAACGTCGTGCGCCGCGCACGCGCGAGATGACACGCTCATCGTACCACATCATCGCGTCGTCGTAAATCCCCACTTGGTCATCGAATGTGCGCCATTTTTGGGTTGCTGCTCGCTGGAATACAAATCCACGCGAGCATTATCCTCCCCAAAATCGTGACGCACACTCCTGGCCATCGAACGGCAGCGCTGCATTTAATCGTGGTGTTGGGTCGTAGGGGCAATCCCTTGTGGTTGCCCCGCTCGGGCAACCACAAGGGATTGCCCCTACCTGTTCGAGAAAAACCGCCACCGGTAAATCATCGCCGCCAACAGCAGGGCAAAATGCGATAGCGCGGCGCCAATCGCGTACAATTGCGAAAAATAAAACGTCAGCAGATTCACCACCGTTAGCGATAACGCAAGCGCCAGTGTGCCGAGGCGCAAGCCGCGCTGTTCTTTGCCGATGGATAGCAGAACCGCCGTGGCGGCCATCAACAGCCCCGTGACCACGTTGGCGATTTGGTAAACCAACAACAACGCCGGATCGTTCACCACATATTGTTCTTTGCCGCTCACGATTACAAATTCGGGCAATTGAATGCCGCGCAGCAGCCCGCTCGTGTACGCCAACAGCGCGCCGATCTGAAAGACCACGCTGATGCCCGCCAAAGCAAAGCCCACCGTCAACAACCACCGGAACGCGCGGCGCGCGGGCCACTGCGCCGAAATAAATTTAATCCACACCCATACGCGTTCGATCACGTTCGGCCGTTTCGCCAAACGGACGTCTTCCGCCTTGACAAACGCCAGCAGCGCCTTGGCCAGTTTTTTTTCATTCGGATTTTGCGCCTGGTCAATCACCTGCGTCAATTCGCTCACCAATTCTTGGTGCTCGAACGGATCGAGATCGTTATCCAACACTTGTTTCAAATCTTCGAGCGCGTGATACAACAGCGTGCGCGTATCGCGCGGCGTGGCGCGGCGGACGCGCAAATAGAGCCACACACAGATGAGCAGGAATGCGTAAATGATCGGAAACGCGAGCGGGAAAAAATAATCGTTGCTCTCTGTAATGAACTTGCCCACTTCGTCAATAAACAAACCGACGCCGATGCCGCCCGCGACGGCGGCGAACCACAGCACCCAATGATTCGCCCACGTCAACAACGCCACTAGTGCAACAAACAGCAGCAGCCCGCCCCACAGCAAATGCGCAATGTGAAACGTCGCATTGCCCACTTGCGGATATCCGGACAACTGCAGAAAGAGGCGCACCAAAATCACTGTGAGGGCGAATGCTGCAATCATCAAAATCAAAAAACTGTCCGCCGCTTGTTGGCGCACGGGCGACCAAATGCGCTTGAATTGTTTGGGGTATGCTTGAGCCATCTTGTGTCACCTCGTGTTTCGCGTTTCGCAAATCGCCTATCGCATATCGCGTATCGCATATCGTGTATCGCCTATCGCAAATCGCAAATCGCCTATGGCCTATCGTATGAACTGATCACTGATCACTGATTACTGATCACTGATTACTGATCACTGGTCACTGGACTAACCGACTAACCGACCATCCGACCATCTATCTCATCACTTTTTACTCGCGACCACGCCTCCCGTCGCCTGATGTCCGTGTGTAATCACGATGAACGCGTGCGGGTCGGCTTCGGTCACAATGTCGCGCAGGGTGTCCACGAACGGGCGGCTCACCGTGCAAAACAAAATGTCGTGCTTTTGTTCCGTGAACATACCCTCGCCCGTCCACGCGGTCACGCCAATCTGCAATTTTTCCAACAGCGCGGCGGCAACTGCCGCGCGTTGGTCCGTGACGATGAACGCGGTGCGTACGACGCTCGGCCCTTCCAACACATAATCGGTTGCAATGCCCCAAATAAAAAGTGTGACCAACGCGTACAACGCGGCTTCCCAGCCGAACACAATCCCTGCCGCGAGAATAATCAAACCGTCCGTCACAAAATAGATTTGGGAAATCGGAATGCCGGTGCGCAGCTGCAAGGTGCGACTGATGACGCCCGTGCTCGCCGTCGTGCCGCCCGCACGATAGACAAGCCCGGTGCCGATGCCGCCGACCACGCCCGCGAAAATGGCATTGAGCAGGATGTTTTGTGAAATGCCGCGCGGCAGAAAATTTGCGACGACGTCCGCGCCGAGGTTGTAGATCAAAACGACGTACAGCGTTTTGGCGAGAAAGTGAAATCGTCCCAGATTTTGAAACCCGAGCGCAAGCAGCGGTATGTTCAAAATCAACATAGTCACGCCGACCTGCCAGCCGGTAAAGCGATTCAAAATACGCCGACCGTCAAGAGCGCATAGGTTCATAAGGTAGTACGCCAATTCGACGCGCGTGCGCGTTGCACGACATTTGTCATATCCCCTCTCACTCGCGCAGTTCGCGCACTTTTTGCAGCAGCAGAAAAACGGCGGCGCCGACCAGACCGATAATCAACAAAGCATCCCAGTACCGGATCACGATGGTAAGCCCACCCAGCGCGGCGAGCAAAACCGCAATCGTGCTGATGGTGTTGATATACGTGCCGCGCAAAACCGATTCGAGCAAAATGAAAATCAAAATCATGAACGTCGCCCCGGCGAGCAGTAACTGCGGCGCAAACAGGATGATGGCGACGATGCCCAACAACAGCACACTGATGCTGACAGCCGCCCAGAATTCCGCAAGGCGATTGAACCGCATCCGCGACACGCTCACCGGTTTGCCCAAATGCACAATGTGGGCGTGCGGGTCGTCGGGAATTCCGGCGCGCAGCTTGACCGCGCGCTGCGCGAGACTCGCCAAGAGCGCTGCGTTTTCGGAGTGTTCGCGGCGCAGCGCGTTGACGCGCGCGGCGAGCTGGTTCGCCTCCATTTGCAGCAGCTCGTACTTTCCGGCGAGGTGTGGATTCCCGCGCATGGCTTGGAGCTGCGCGCCCAGTTCTTGCAGCTCTCGAGCTTGCGGCTCGAGCTCGCTTTGGATTTCGCGCTGGCGGTCGTCGAGCTCGCGCACGCGCAGCTCGATCATCGGCAACTCCAGCGGGGGCGGGGGAACTTTGTCGAGTCCGGCAAAGCCCAATGGATCGTACCACGAACCGCGCGGCGAACCGTCGCGATTGTACATCGGACCCGCGGGCGCGTTCTCGCCCGAAATCGGATCGCGCGCATACAAGCCCCACAAACCGCGATACTCGCTCACCCACCGCGTCGCTTCGCCGATCAATTCCGGCGTCCATTCCTTGTGCTGCCCGGGCCCGATGGATAACCCATCGCCGCGCGCAAAATCCACAAACGGAATGCGAAACGGATTCGCGCCATTCGCCGAACCCACTCCCAGCGTTTGATACAAAAATCGGCTCGCCAGGCGTATCGCTTGTGTGAGCCATTTCGGCAGCGGTACACTCACTTCGGCTTGATATTCGCCGGGACGAAAATACGAGGCGTGCGAGCCCGCGCCGGCATAGACGACGGGATGATTTTCGATCCGGTCCAGCTGACTGCGATCATCCCAACGGCGGCGCAGATCATCGCCGTGAAAATCATGGGACGCATAGCCCACCCATTCCGGATACAAGCGCCCGTCTGCCTCGTACAAGTAAATCAAAATCATTTCCCAATCCGACTCGTGATCGTTGACGCCGTGAAACCCCGAGCGCCAGCTGTTGTAGGCAAAGAAAAACCAGTACTGTAAAATCGTCCAGCCGTTTTGCCGCACCACGCGCCCGTGATAGACGTATTTTTCCTGCCCTTGCTGCAATTCGTCGTACGTCAATTCGGCTTGCGCGGCGACCGCGCCGGGCACGCGCCCGCGCGCCAGCAGCGTCAAACTGAACAGGGCATCCACCAAACGCGCGAGCAGCCCGCCGCGCGCCAACCGTCCCTGTCCGGCCTTGAAAACATTTTTCTTGGCGCGATGCAGCTTGCTGCCCGCCGATAACGCGCCGACGCTTTCTTGAAGGGTCTGCGGCGCGACAAAGCGTAAATACTCGACCGAGCCAAAGTCGAACGCGCGCGGCTGCACCAATTTTTCCAGATTCAATTCCCCGCGCGCGGCGATGCGTTCATCGCGGCCGTCGGGATAGTGTACCCACAGACTGCAATTTTGGACGTAGCGTTCGACGTCCATGGGATAGAACTGTTCGCCCTGCGTGAATTTGACGACCGGTTCGAACGCGCGCAGCAATTCGAGCTCAGTTGCGGTCGAGGGCATTGAGGGACGAGCGGGTGATGGATTCATTCTCGGTGGTGCGTATACCGAACGCCCGGCGTACGTCGGCGGCGTTCAACATCAAGACGAGGAGGATCGAAAAGACCAAGGGAAAGAACGCGAGGTCGGCGAAAAAATTTGCCGCCAGCGCGAGCAGCAATTTGAAGGCTTGCCACGAAAGCGCCGCCACCCACGCCCAATGCTGCACACGCCAAAACCCGATGCCGATGATGAGCTGCACCGAGCCGGTGAAAACCATAATCGCCGCGTCCAACAGCTCTTCGCCGAGCGCGGTCAAAACTTCTGTGGATTCGGCCGGCGCAAGCAACGCGTCCACCGTGAGGGGCTGCAACTCTGCATCGCTCCAAATCACCAGCGCGCCTAGTCCCAAATTGAGCAGGGCGCTGAAAAACAGCAACAACCCGCCGATGGCAATCGCAATCGGGCGACGTTTGTTTTGGACCGTATTGGTGCTCACGTCAGAATTCCTTGCGGCGAATGCTCCTGCCGCGTGTACGCCAACGCGTCGAATTATACAATGCGCATTTTGAAAAAACAATGGCCTGACGCGGAAATTTGCGCGAAATTGGCGAATATGCTATATTTTCTCGCGGTTAGCCCGCGTGGTGCGCGGGAGTTTTTTTGTGTCCCGCGCGCGGACACGCCCGATACGGAAAGGAATTTTTAGCATGAATCTCGTCGAATCTGTTGTCAATGAGCACCTGAAAGAAAAAACCACCGAAATTCGTCCTGGCGACCGCGTGCGCGTGCACATTCGCATCGTCGAAGGCGACCGCGAACGTATTCAGGTTTTCCAAGGCGTCGTCATGCGCAAACGCGGCGGCGGCATCAAGATGAATTTCACCGTGCGCCGCATCGGCGCTCATGGCGTCGGCGTCGAACGCACCTTTTTCATGCACTCGCCGCGGCTGGAAAAAATCGAAGTCATCAGCCACGCCCACGTCCGCCGCGCGCAATTGTATTACTTGCGCGGACGCACCGGCAAAGCGGCGCGCTTGCGCGAAAAACGCATTGACACGCGCGCCGCCGCCGCCGAACCCGAAACCGAAGCGGAAGCCGAATAGGCAACGCCAAAAACGAGGTGTCCGCACCTCGTTTTTTGATTCCCCGCGTTTGAACATGCTGCGCGCTTTGGCCAATCGTCCTACGCTTGAATACGAACGCGCATTTTGGCGCGACGGGTTTGTGTGCGTCGCGGGTTTGGATGAAGCCGGGCGCGGCGCGCTCGCGGGGCCCGTCGTCGCAGCCGCAATCATTCTGCCCCGGTTGGACAAGGGCGACTGGACGCGCCACCAACTATTTCACGCCATCGCACGCGCGAACGATTCTAAACTATTGACGGAACGCGCGCGCGAACAATTATTCACCCCCGTATGTGAATTAGCGCGCGCCCACGCAATCGGTTCTGCCGCTCATTTTGAAATTGACGCAATCAATATCCTGCGCGCGTCGCACCTCGCCATGTATCGTGCGCTCGACGCGCTTCCCCTCGCGCCCGACGCGCTGCTGCTCGATGCGCTCGTGCTCTCTAATTCGGACTTGCCCCAACAAGGCATCATTCACGGCGACGCGCGCGCGCTTTCGATTGCCGCCGCGTCCATCCTCGCCAAAGTGACGCGTGACCGTCTCATGCGCGAATTCGACGCGCAGTACCCACACTACGGTTTCGCCAAACACAAAGGATATGGCACGCGCACACACCTCGACGCTTTGCAAAAATTCGGACCTTCGCCGATTCACCGCAAGACCTACGCGCCGGTGAAGGAAAGGATGAAGGATAAAGGGTGAAGGCAGAAATTACCTCTCCATTTTCATCCTTCATCCTTCCGCCTTCATCCTTTATCTTGTGCTACAATCGCGCCCGTGAAAAACACACGCGCGCGCAAGACCTTTGGCGATTCCGCGGAACGCGTCGCCGCGCTGCATCTGGAACAAAACGGTTATCGCATCCTCGCGCGCAATGTGCGCACGCGGTACGGGGAAATAGATCTGATTGCCGAAGACGCGGATGGCCTCGCGTTCGTCGAAGTCAAAGCGCGGCGCGGGCGCAGCCACGGCGCGCCCGAAGAAGCCATCACCCCGCGCAAACAACTAAAACTCGTCCAACTCGCCGAAGCGTTCATCGCCGAAAACGAAATGTTCTCCGACAAAGCCTGGCGCATTGACGTGGTTGCGATTGAATTGGACAAGAGCGGCAAACTCATTCGCTTGGATGTCATCAAGAACGCGGTGCAGATGTAAATTGGAAATTCAAAATTCAAAATTCAAAATTCAAAACTTGTCCCGAACCACTGCTGCGAGCGGCAGCGTGGCAGGCTCCGTGAAGGATCAGAAATTACTCGTCCTCCTCGGTCCCACTGCCGTCGGCAAAACGGAAATCGCGCTGAAACTCGCGCAAGAGTTTAACGGCGAAATCGTTTCCGCCGATTCGCGTCTCATTTATCGCGGCATGGACACTGCAACAGCAAAACCGACGCGAGCGGAACAGGCGCGCGTCCCGCATCATTTGATTGACGTGGTCGCGCCCGATGAGGAACTGACGCTGGCGGAATATCAAGCGCGCGCGTACGCGGCGATTGACGATATTTTCGCGCGCGGGAAATTACCGCTGCTGGTTGGCGGAACGGGGCTGTATGTGCGCGCGGTCGTCGAGGGCTATAACATTCCGCGCGTGCCGCCGAATCCCGCGCGCCGCGCCGAATTGGAACGGCTGCCCGCGCCCGAACTGTATGCGCGTTTGCAGACCCTTGACGCCGCTGCCGCACAAACGACGCTGCCGAACAATGCGCGGCGCATTATTCGCGCGCTCGAAGTGATAGAAGCGACGGGTGAACCACTTTCCGCACAACAAACGCGTCACCCCCCCCCATACCCGATTTATCAAATCGGGCTACAGCTGCCGCGTCCGTTGTTGTATGCGCGCGTGGATGCGCGGATTGATAAGATGATCGAACAAGGGCTGGTGGACGAAGTGCGCGGGTTGGTGGCGCGCGGGTACGCGTTCACGCTGCCGAGCATGACCGGCTTGGGCTATCGCGAAATTGGCGCGTATTTGCGCGGCGAAATTGATTTGGAACAAGCCATACGCTTGCTCAAAAGCAACACGCGCAAATTCATTCGCCATCAAGCCAACTGGTTTCGTCCGAGCGACGCGCGCATTCAATGGTTCGATTTGTCGGTGCAAGACTATGCCGCTATTCGCGAGCTTGTCTCTTTGCAATTGGAATAAACCGCGAATCCACGCGAATTTACGCGAATCTTTTGAACCCCATTCGCGCAGATTCGTCGTCACCAAAGCGTGACAAAGATTCGCGGTTTCCATACCATGCGCACACTGGACAATTTACGCCAAGATGCACTTGAAATCTTTCGCGCGGCATTGCGCGCCGCCGACCCGCGCGCGGCGGTGCTGCGCGTTTTGAAACGCGACGGGAATATGCTGCTGCTCCATGGCGCGCCCGTCGCCGATATTGCGCGCGGGCGCGTCATCGTGATTGGCATGGGCAAAGCGGAATCTGCTGCGCGGTTTGTCGGCGGACGATTTGGTGATTTGCCTCGTTTCCGGCGGCGGGTCGGCGTTGATGGAATGGCTTGTCGAGGGCGTCTCGCTCGACGCTTTGCGCGCGTTGACCACAGAGCTATTACGCTGCGGCGCGACGATCAACGAAATCAACGCGCTGCGCAAACACATTTCGCGCGTCAAAGGCGGACAATTGGCGCGTTTGGCGCAGCCCGCGCGCGTCGTCGCATTGATTTTGTCCGACGTGTTGGGTTCCCCGCTCGACGTGATTGCATCGGGTCTAACCGCGCCCGATTCGACGACGTTCGCGGACTGCTTGCGCATCCTCGACCGCTACGGGCTGCGCGAAAAAATCCCCGCCTCCATTCGCGCGCATTTGGAACGCGGCGCACGCGGCGAAAGCCCCGAAACGCCCAAAGCGGACGATCCGCTGTTTGCGCGCGTGACGAACGTGATTATTGCGGACAATCAAATCGCGTGTGATGCGGCGGCGCAAGAAGCAAAGGCGCGTGGTTACACGGTCGAGCTGGTAGGAACAGATTTGCAAGGGGGGGAGAGGGTGGAGAGGGCGGAGAGGGTGGAGAGGGGAGAGAGGGCGGAGAGGGCGAAGAGGGCGAAGAGGGCGGAGAGGGTAGAGAGGGCGGAGAGGGCGAAGAGGGCGGAGAGGGTAGAGAGGGCGGAGAGGGCGAAGAGGGCAAGCCGCGCTGTTGGCTGGCGGGCGGTGAACCGACGGTTGTTCTGCGTGGAAACGGGAAAGGTGGACGCGCGCAAGAATTAGTTTTGGCGGCGGCGCGCGAAATTGTGGGAGAAAAAAATATCGTCGTCTTGAGCGCGGGGACAGATGGCACGGACGGACCTACCGACGCGGCAGGCGCAATTGCCGACAATACAACTTTAACGCGCGCCCACGCGTTGGGTCTCGCCGCGAACGCGTTTTTGGAGAACAATGACGCGTATCATTTTTTTCGCGCGTTGAATGATTTGGTTATCACAGGACCGACGAACACAAATGTAAATGATTTGATGATCGTGCTGCGCGGGTAATTATTGCACCATCTCTATCAAACGCGGATACACCAGTTCTGGTTTCACGGTAGCGTCAATCGGGTCCAACAGATCGTGTGGCAAGCCCAGTTCACGCGGAAATTGATACGTGAAAATCTGATTCGCATTGTGCTTGCGCCATGCCGCCACGAATTCAGCGCAGAGCGCATTGCTCACGGCGAAATCGTTCGCATTCGTAATCATCCACACCGCGCCCGCGGCGGGCGGACGCTGGCGCGCCGCGTTCAACATTTCGCTGCCCAATAAAAACAGCTGCGCGAGCGTGTGCGTGGCAAAACGCGGATAGGCGTACTCGATGCCGGTTGCGGCGCGCACGCGCGGGTCCCACCAGATGAACATGTTTGGCAATCGCTGCACCACCCGCGCGGCGGTGCGTGTGGCGCGCGGCGGAATCGCTTTGGTGCCGTACGCGGGCGCAACAATCAACACTCGCTCCACATCCGCGCGGTTTTGGGCAAGCCACGTTGCCATGACGCCGCCAAGCGAAAGCCCGACGACGGTGAGTTTTTCGCCGAGACCGTGCGCGGTATTCACCGCATCATTCGCCCATTGAATCAGTTCGGGCGCGGTGAGCTTGCCGTGCTCGCGCGTCATGCGGTCGCGATAGCCGTGATACAACAAACGCGGCGCAAACACATTGTATCCGCGCTGGTGCAACAAATCGCCCAGCGCGCGAAATTGTTCCGTGCTGTCGGTGTACCCTTGCAAATACAAAACCGCGCGCGCTGTTTTTTCGCCGTGCGTCCAAAATTTCGTGTGCGACGCCGGGTGAATCAACGCGTCGTCTTCGTCCGCGACGAACCGGGCAATCCGCGCGGCAGCGTCGGCGTACGTCGAACTGGGTTGAGTTTGAAGCGGTGATGGGTTCATGAGCGTAATGCCGCGAGGTCAGCGCGCTGCGCACACAACTTTTCAATCAAGCCCGCGAGCAGCGCGGTGCGCGGAATGATACTGTCGCGTTCGATGTATTCGTCGGGACTGTGATCGAGTCCGCCGATTGCGCCGAGACCATCCAAAACGGGAACGCCGTGCTGTGCCACATTGTTGGCGTCCGACGCGCCGCCGGTGGATTCGTCTTGAATTTCAAAACCCAATTCGCGCGCGGTCGTTCTTGCCAAATCCGCCATAAAACCAATCGCGGGCGTTTTTGCCATCGGCGGGTATTCAAACTCGCCGGTGATTTCGATGCGCGTGCGCGGGTTTTGCGGCTGCGCGGCGAGTTCCATAAGCGCGTCATGCGCAATGCGCGCGCCTTCCATGTCCACCGCGCGCACGTCGCAATTGACGTACGCTTCGTCGGGCACGACATTTTCGCGCGTTCCGCCGCCGATGATGCCTGCATTCACCGTGACGCCGGGCGCGACGCCGTTCAATTTGTGCAGCGCGATGATTTGGTGCGCGAGTTCCAAAATCGCATTCGCGCCTTTTTCCGGTTCCACACCCGCGTGCGCCGCGTGTCCGTGCACGCGCAAAACATATTTCCCCGTGCCCTTGCGCGCGCTGACAATGTTGCCGTTCGCGCGCGCGCCCTCTAAAACCAACACCGCGTCGGCGCGATCCACGTACGGCAGGTAAAATTTCTTGCCGCTCGGCGAACCGATCTCTTCGTCGGAACTGAGAAACAATTGCAGTTCCTTGAACTGATCGAACCCTGCGAGCTGCAGCGCGCGCAGCGCGTACATGCCGACGAGCACGCCGCACTTCATGTCGCCGACGCCGGGACCGACGAGTTTGTTGCCCGCTTGGTGCAAGGGGCGTTGCGCCGCAACGCCTTCGGGATACACGGTATCGAGATGTCCGAGCAGCAAAATGCGCGCGTCGCCTTTGCCGTGCAGACGCGCGAGATGTGCGTTGCCAAATTTGCGTTGGGGAAAGTATTCCATGTCCCATTCCCACGCCTGCCCGCGCGCATTGAACCAATCGCCGCAAAAATCCACCCCGACTTTGGTGTACGTGCCGCAGTCCACATTGACGAGCGTGGCGAGGTCGGCAAGCAGTTCGGGTAACGCGGCTTGGAGAAAAGGAAGAGTGTTCATCGTATGGAAAAAAGTTACTTGCTCCAATCTGCCACCGCAAGTCCTTCAAAATTTGAATAATCGGCAGTGTTGAGTGTGACGAGAATTAGGTCGTTGACCTGCGCGATAGCAGCAATTTGCCCGTCAGCAAAGGGGGGCGGCTTGCCGCTGCGTGTGAGGCGTGCGCGTTCTGCCGCATGCCATTCGGCGGCGCGGTCGTCGTACGGTAAAACCGGAACGGTTGGCGCAAGCACTTGTACGAGATAGTCTTCAATGGCTGTGCGCTTGCGCGAAGGATCAAGCCGTTTTGCGCCATACCATAATTCGTGCCAGCTAACCGCAGCCAGCGCGATTTCATCTTGATGTTGTTCGAGCCGCGCTAAAATTTTTTCATCGGGTTTGGGACGCAAGGTTTCCGAAACAATGTTGGTGTCCAGCAGAAATTTCAGCATTACAGATCAACCTCGCGTCCCGGCGAAACATCGCGGACGCCCTTCCAAATTCTTGGTTCGATCTTGAGCGCGCGCAGATTGGCGCGTTCTTGAAACCGTATATACGCGTCCCAGAAATTCGTGTGCGCGCCGCGCAGCCGATTGTATTCGCGCAACGACATCAGCATCGCGACGGGCTTGCCGCGCCGCGTCAATTCGATGACGGGCTTTTTATCCAGTTCGTGCACCAACGCGGCAAGATCGTGGCGCGCGGCGGCAATCGAAAAACTTTTGAGCATGGTCCCGCCTCCACATGGCTATTTAGATGGCTATTTTAAGCGCGAGGGAATTTTTGTCAAATTGACCGTACAACAGAATGAACGGCATCTAAAACGGACCGCAGACAACAGACGACCGATGGGAAAACTCGGAGTGTGAAATGATGGAGGGTTATGGCAATTGGTCGAGGAACGTTTCGGGCGTCAGTATTTGCAATTCCGAAACGCGTGTAAAGTGGCGATCATTGGTTGTGAGGAGCGGCAGAGTGCCGTTTCGCCAATCTGTCTTTGGGCACGCGCCATACCAAACAAGAGTTCATAGGCAGTTATTGAAGTTACCGCGCGCGCGACAGCACTGGCGCTTGGCTCGCGTCCCTTGAGATAGTTGATGAGAACGCTCGCATCTAGACAGAGTTCGGTAGGGTCCATTGTGTCCACGCTTGATCCGGCCAATTCAAGGCGCGGTCAAATTCGTCGTCATTTGCCAGCGCGCCGCGCAGCGCCAGAAACCGATCAAGGCGCGCCAGACGCAGCGATTGCCCTTCGACGACTGCTTGTACGGCGCTGCCCTCGCTCAAATTCAGTATTGCCATTAGCCATGCAGGCAGATAGATGGTGTTTTCGTTTGAGCGCTTTACTATGATGGTCATTCGCAGACTCCTCTCTATTCCGAGAGGGATTATAGCATGAATCATGCCGACGCCCTCATCGTCGGCTCCGGTCCCAACGGACTCGCCGCCGCGATTCGTTTGGCGCAAGCGGGCAAGCGCGTCGTCGTGTACGAAGCGAACGCGACGATTGGCGGCGGCGTGCACGGCATGTGCGGTTGGCACGCGGCGCAGGCGGCGCGTTGACACGGCGCTGGCGCGTATGCTACACTCGTGCGGCACACGCAAAAGTGCTAGCCGCATGTGCACACGCAATTGTGTGCGCACATCGGGGATTCCGAGAGGAGGATAAGGTCATGCCATGTTGTATCATCGCGTTGCTCGCCGTGTTTGGTCCGCGCTTTCTTCTCGTCGGTATTTGGTTGTTTAACAATCCGTACCTTGCCCGCGCGACAGACAGCTTTCTATTGCAGTGTCTCGGTTTTCTCTTTTTGCCGTGGACCCTGTTGGCGTACGCGTTTTCGATCAATACGTTCCCCGCAGGGCAATACATGGGCTTGGACACGGTCGGATTGGTCGTCACGCTGCTCGGTCTGTTGCTTGACATCCTTTCCTACGGCGGCAGCGGCTACGGCAATCGCAATCGCTTTCGCAGTTAGAGCGAATTCCTGATTCGTTTGTGGGATGGTAGGGGCAATCCCTTGTGGTTGCCCAACTGGAATGGGCGAGGACAAGCCGTCGCCCCTACGCTGACACCACCAATCAATTCGGAATCCGCTCTAAGCGCGCGCGGGCACAACCAAACGGCAAAGCTCATAGAGCTTTGCCGTTTTCTGTTTCATCGGATTCATCGTCGGGGAAATCCAATTCCGCGTTCAACTCGTCCCAAAATGCTTCGTCGTCCGTTTCGTCGTCCGCGTCGTCTACAAGGCGCACGTCGTTCGGGTCCCGCTTGGGCGGCGTCGCCGGAGGTGGTATCGGACGCGTCAGCTTGTGACTTTTGAGCATGTCCTCTTTGAACTCTGCACCGCGTCTGCCAAACCTTCGGATATCCTTCATTACCCATTCGGCAATTTCGGTGGAGGCGCCATCTTCTTGATTCAAAAATGACCAGTCCACCAACGTCGGGCGCGGCGTCTCCGGGTCTCCCGCCAATGCGTCGCGGAATTGCTTTGCCAAATCAGGATCAATGATCGGCGCCCAGGTTGGCGCATTGCCCACTTCGCGCAAACGCGCGCGCATGAATTCAACCGTTTCCTCTTGCGTCGGCGCATCCGGATCAATCAATTTGATGAGGCGATTGTAACGCGATCCGTCGCCCGGCGGCGGAATCCACGGAATGCGATGGGCATTGTCGCGCCACCAGCGCGTCTCGGCGAGCAGACGGCGCGCGTGCGGATTGTTTTCGTATGAGCACACTTCGAGCAGCAAATCGGTCGCGTCGGCAAAAAAGCCCAGCTCGGCATATTCTTTGGCAATCAGCAAGCGGACGTGCTGCGGGTCGTTGGCCTGTTCGATTGCCCGCAGCATCCGTTCCCACGCATAATCCGTCGCCTCCTCATCGCCCAAGCAGTACGCTTCCAACAATTGCATCTTGCCTTGCTGCAAAAACTGCATGACCTCGCGCGGTTCGGATTGCGCCAACGGCGATTTTTCCGCATCGTGCCCGATTTCGTCGTCGTCGTGCCAACCCTCGTAGCGTGACATGTACCCGAACGAAAGCGCGAGGCGGCGGCGCTGTTGATGCGGTTGATCGTCCCATTCGTCAATCAAACGTTGGAGCGCGACGCGATTGTCATAGATGACCCATTCGTCGCAAAACAATTCATAGATCAGCTCGCTGGCTGCCGCGCACTCGGGAAAATCGGCGAGGAGATCAAAACAGATTGCCGCCGCGTCGGGCTGCCCCCAATAGTATTGCCCTATCTCGCGCGCCCGCGCCAGTTCGCGTCGAACGTAATCCGGATATGTCATGGTGTTCCTATTATACAAAAAAACACGCCGAACGCTCAAAAGAAATATGAATGTCCGGCGCGCCGAGGGGAGAGAAGTTGCGTTCTAGCTCATTCTCTGGCTTTTAACTCACGCGCAATCCGTTCGGCATATTCGGACGGCACCTGCGGAGCGGTTGACGGAACGTTTGCCGTTTGCGGACGCTTGAGCCAACCGCGCGCGGTCCAAAATAAAATTACCGCGCCGATGAGCAACACGAGCACCGGCAAAATGTACGCGCTCAAATTGAACCCTTCGGGCGGCGGCGCGCCCAAGACGCGCTCGCCGTATTGCGCGATAAAGTACTGGCGGATTTGCGCTTCGCTTTCCCCGGCGAGCAATTTTTCCCGAATCAATGCGCGCCACTGCACACACGCTTGCGTTTCGCATACGTCGAGCGGGACGCCCGTGCACACGGGGCAGTACAAGCTTTTGGAAATGCGCAGCACCTCATCATCCACATTCGGTGAAGGTTGCTGCGCCGAGAGGGTTGCCGTCGCGCTAAAGGATAACCACGACAGCGCGCCCAGCAAACCGAAGGCGATGATCAAGCGCGAGATACTTTTCATACGTGGGCTTTCCAAACCGGCGCGTGATGGCTCTTGGGTTTATTTTTGGGATTGCAGCGCGCGGTTAATTCTGCGCGTGCGCACGACGATGCTTGCGATATAGCCGCTCGAAGCGACGGCGATGATTGCATACGCGAGGATCAAATTTACCATGTCACGCCTCTTGCCTTGCGCGCTGGAGCGCCAGGGCATCGCGTTTCTGTTCGAGCCGCACGCGCAGCAGCAAGACCCACACAAACAACAAGGTGAACGACAACAGTGCAACCATCAACGTCACGCGCATCGCGCTGTCCAAGCCGCCTGTTTCGTTAATGAGCAGCGTCGGGTGCATCGTGCGCCACCACGTCACCGAAAGATAAATAATCGGCACGTCGAGGAAACCGATAACGCCGATGACCGCCGCCATGCGCGCACGTCTCAGGTCGTCCACACTGGAACGCAGCATCAAGTAGCCGACATAGATCAGCCACAAGACCAGGGTCGTCGTCAAGCGCGCGTCCCACACCCAATACGCGCCCCACGCGGCTTTTGCCCACAACGGTCCGGTCAGCAAAACCAACGTCGTAAACAGCACGCCAATCTCTGCCGCCGCCAAGGCGAGGGCGTCCCATTTACGTTCACGCGTACGCAAAAACAAAATGCTCGCGACGAACACGATAAAGAACGACAAAAAGCCGACCCACGCGCTCGGCACGTGAAAATAAAAAATGCGCTGGGCATCGCCCATCGTCGCTTCGCGCGGCGCATAAAACAGCGCCATGTACAACGCGATGGCGATATTCACCAAACTGACGGGCACGAGCACGCGTAAAATTTTGTCGAGTATGCGATCATCCAAAATGCGCCAATAATGGGCTTGCGGTGTGACCGTTGTTTCCTGATCCGGTAGACGTTCCAATGTGAGAGTAGAGTTCATAAAAGCACAACTTGCACGTGTTCGGGTGCAGTTGGGCTGCGGCCAACCATCGGCAGTGCAACTGCCTGCGAACATCAACTCGAACGTCGAGTTAGAGTTTCGTTCCGCACTTGGTGCAGAATTTGTCTTGCGCGCTCATGGCGGAATTGCAGCGCGGGCAAGTGCGTGCGCCTTGCACGGGTTTGGCTTTTTTCGGTTTCAACGCGTCAATCTGCTGCAGGATGTCAGCCGCTTGCACTTCGTAACGCGCCTTGAGCTGCTCGTAATCGCCGGTCGAAAGCTTGCCCGTCGCAAATTCAAATTGCAAATCGCGCAGCGCGTCAAACACATTTTCGCGCGCGCCATACAAATCGTCGTACTCGGGCAAGGTCTCTTGACGCACGCCTTGATCGCGATAGCGTTCGGGATTGATCAGCGGGTATCCCACGATCAAAACCACGATGACGACGAGCGCGAGAATGATGAGGATTTCCAATGTTGTGTAGTGCGATAGTGCAATAGTGAGATAGTGCGATAGTGTTTTTTACTACCGCACTACTGCACTATTGCACTATCGCACCAGCCAGCACCTTTTCCGCGCGCACACGTTCCACGGCTTGCGCTTCGCGCGGGTCGGGCAGCATCGCGATCAAGGCGCCGATGATAAAGACGATAAACCCGATCCATAACCAGACGACGAGCGGGTTGATAATCACTTTCAAGGTCGCGCTGCCGTCGTCGTTCCATCCGGCGAGAATCACGTACAAATCCTCGCGCAAGGTCGTGCGCACCGCGACTTCGGTCGTCATTTGATCGGCGGCAGGATAGTATGCCTTTTGGGGGCGCAGCGTGTCAATGCGGTTGCCATTCTCGAACACGATCAGGTCTGCCGCGATGACTTGGGCATTGCTCTCGGATGTCATGAACAGTTTTTGAAACTGCATCGTGTACGGTCCCAAGGCGACGCTTTCACCCGGCGCGACATTTTTTTGAACGCTGGTTTGCAAAAAGGTCGAGCCGACAATGCCGATCGCGGCAAGCATGACGCCGATGTGGACGATATAACCGCCATAGCGCCGCCGGTTTTTGTTGACGAGCTGCACGGGCGCGACGGCGACATTTTCTTGATACATGCGCATCCGCGCGCGGGCGCCGCGATAGAATTCTAGCAAGATCGTCGTCAGCACAAAGGCAGACGCGGCAAACGCAATCAAGCCGTACACGTCGCGCACGCCGCTGACGACCGAGCCCAGCGTCGTAATCGCGGCAACGACAAGGGGAGGCACGAAATTGCGGACGAGATGTTGCGGGGAGGCGCGTCGCCAGCCAATCAGCGTGCACACTCCCATCAACAGCACGAGCGCGAGCAAGATCGGGCCGTTCACTTGATTAAAGAACGGCGCGGCAACGGTGATTTGTTTGCCCGCGAGGAGTTCGCTGATCATCGGAAAGATAGTGCCCCATAACGTCGCCACCGCCGCGCCGAGCAAGATTAAATTGTTCAAGAGAAAAGTTGCTTCGCGCGACCACATCGAATCCAGACGATTTTCTTCTTTTAGTTGGTCGAGGCGCAGGTACAGCAAATACGCAAAGACGATCAACACGGCGGCAATGTACGCGAGAAAGAGCGGGCCCATCGAGCTCACGCCGAACGCGTGGACGGATTGAATCACGCCGCTGCGCGTAATGAACGTTCCCAAAATGGAAAGCAGGAACGTCAACAGGATGAGCACGAGATTCCACACTTTGAGCATCCCGCGTTTTTCCTGAATCATCACACTGTGCAAATACGCGGCGCCGGTGAGCCACGGAATCAATGCCGCGTTTTCCACCGGGTCCCAGCCCCAGTAACCGCCCCAACCGAGCTCCACGTACGCCCAGCGCATTCCAAACAACAAGCCGAGCGAAAGGAACAACCACGCGAACAATGCCCAGCGCCGCGTCGTGCGAATCCAAGCATAGCCCAAATCGCCGGTGACGAGCGCCGCCATGGCAAACGCGAACGGGACTGTGAAACCGACGTATCCGAGATATTGCGTGACAGGATGGATAAACATGCCCGGGTCCTGGAGCAGTGGATTCAAGCCGATGCCGTCCACCGGAGTTTGCGCCAAGAGCGCAAAGGGACTGGAAATAAAGACCAACAGCGAGAAAAAGAATGCGTCGGTAAACGCAATGAACGCGATGACCCACGGAATGAGATGATTCGTCTGACCGAGATGTTGAATCAACACCACCGCGCCAAACAGCGCGAGCAGCCACACCCAAAACAGCAGCGATCCTTCTTGCCCACCCCACAACGCCGAAATGGTGTACAACAGCGGTTGGTCACTGCTTACGTGATTGGCAACATATTCAAAACGAAATTGATGGGTCAGCAGCGCCCATTCGAGGATGGCGACGGCGAGCGTCGTCAAACCGGTAATGACATAGATGCCGTATCTCGCGCTCGCAAAAAATTCACCGCGTCGTTTCAGTTGTGAGAACACGGCGGCAAAAACCACATAGACCGAAACGGCGAGGCCCAAAGCCAGCGCGAGATTACCTACTTCAGCGATTTGGGGAATCGTCAACGATCCAAAATTGCCCATCGGCGGCTCCTAAAACAGTGCTGAGATACGAGGACTGAGGACTGCGCATTGAAGCGCGCAGTCCTCAGTCCTCAATGCTCAGTCCTCAAATTTTATTGCACTGCACTCTTTTCGTATTTCGATGGACACTTGACCAAAATAGAGTCGGCTTGGAATACACCGTTCGCGTCGAGTTTGCCTTCGGCGACGACGCTCTCCCCATTGCTCATCGTGTCCGGTGCAACTCCGCGATAGACCACCGGCAAGACCTGATCCCCTTCCACCAGATTGAATTGGAGGACGAGGTTCTTTTGGTCGTTTTGAATGCTTGCCTTGTCCAGCGGAGCGCTGACGCGCACGGTTTGTCCGCTGAGCTGCGCGCGCTGTGCGCTCAGTTCGGAGAGGGTATAGTAATAAACGGTGTTGGCTTGAAAACTATTGACGGCAACAAATCCAATCACGCCGAGTAGAATCATGCCGCCAATGAGGAATTTGAGTGAGTTGCTCTTGGAACGGGAAACGGATTGTGCGGGGGAATTTTGCAGTAGGCTTGCCATCTATGCCACTCCTTGGCAAAAGTTTGGACGCAAGACGGCGCGTCCGAGTTTGTTGCATGGTCAGAATAAAGAGCTCAAGTCCAAATCGTGTCCATACAAGGTCAAATTTCGAGTAAAATGTGAAATTCTTGACAAATGCCCCGCCTCGGATAGGACATTTGTCAAAAAAAGGAACGGACTCGCTCAGGGGATGAACGAGTCCGTTGTTTGTACTTGCGTAGTAACGTGCGATGGATTCCCATCGCCTTATTCGTTATTTGGACGATTGAAATCGTCACTACTCTATTTCATCAAGGTCGCGCCGGGCACATCCTTGCCGGTGAGGTCTTTGTACGAGAGCTGCAAGAGCATGACTGCGCGCTTGAAGTTGTGCATGGCTTGGGCTTTGCCTTCGTTGCCGTTGCCGGTTTCTTCACCCCACATCACGCCATAGACGGTGCGGAAGTTGTACCAGGCATTGTCAATCTTGTCGTCAGTTTGACCATCGGCGCCCTTGGGCAAGGTTCCATACGGATAGCCCGTATCAACTTTCTTGACACCCTTGGCTTCCAATGCTTTCCACAACACATCCAACAAGCCCTTGACTTCGGTCTGCACGCCTTCCACTTTGCCATTGCCGTCATAATCGGCTTTGGCTTTGAAGTTGAAATCGGCAATGTCTTGGTGGCAAGACTTGCAAGCACCGGTGTAGTTGAACTTGCCATCGGGGCTGACGGTATTGAACGAGTGACCGCCGACCTTTTCAAAGTTCGGGTCTTTTTGGTCGGTGATGGGTGCGGTCATGTGGCAGGTCACACACGGACCGGGAATGTTGCCCTTTTCATCGCCGGCTTTGCTGAACAGGAACTTGGCAGCTTCGGGGTCATCTTTGGCTTCGGGATTCGGAATCGGTGCAACGCCCACGAGAGCGCCGTGCGGCGAATTCCCGACAGTTTGACCGTAGGTTACACCGCCGGTATCGCTCAGGAATTCGGCAACTGAGCTATAGTGCGGGAACGAGCTCTTGATCGCATTCGCGGGATTGGCGCGCGAATTATGGCATTCGAAACAGGTTGCCGAGAGACCGACATCCTTGGTGACTTCGAACGGGAGCTCGACGGGTTTGCCCATAATCCGCAGCTGCCAGGGATTGGCATCCGAATGCGGATCGTGGCACGTGGCGCAAACGATAGTCTGCTTGACATTAGTCCACGCGGCTTGGTTCTTGGGATTCTTCAAGAACGAAGCGTATCCTTCGCCCGAGTGGCAGCGCACACACGCCTGACGAGTCGGACCGATGGGTGCGTTAAAGGCGGCAGCGTTTGCATCCGAATGAGCGGCGTTCTTGAGCTGTTCGCCTTTGTCGTGGCGGCTGCTGCCATTGTGGCAGACGTTGCACATGCCTGCGCTCTGGCTGACTGCCATGACACCTTCACCATTCTTGACGTGTTCTGTGGCAGGGCCGTGGCATTGTTCGCACTGGATGTTTGCCAATGCTTTGACCGAATCAGGCATGGCGGCAAAATTGCTCGGGCCACCCTTACCTGCGGCATTGATTTTGTCCCAGGTGGGGATTGACCACTTGGCCAAAGTCATTGCCGCTTTGAAACCATTCGAGCCGACTCCGTACGGCTCGGCATAGTAACCGACAGTATGACACGACGCACAGCTCTCGGTGTAGTGTGTATCCGCTTCGGGTGTGCGCTTGTTGTCAATATTGTCCGAGAAGATGGTGGCATGACCCGTCTTGAGCCATTCGGCCACTTTGATGGGGTGACAGGTCTTGCAGTTCTCGGCGTCATTCCCAAGGTATGTACCGGCGTGCAGCTTGGCGCCGTCCGCTTTTCCGCCCCCGGGGATGGAGCAAGCGACCGCATACGCACCAACTAGATCGGGGGTGAATTCGGTAAGTGCAGCTTTCGGGTCTTTGAGCTCGGCTTTCGAGTCTGCGGGTTTATACAGGGTCCAGGTGGGAGTAATCGTGCCCGTAAACCCTTCGTCGGCTGCCTTGCATTGAACGTGCACGGGGACATTGATTGGCACGTTCGATAAACCAGTTGCGCCCATCGCGATAGTGACACTCGATTCACCGACCTTGGTGTCCGTCATGATTTTGACGGTCGCCGTAAAGACGTTGGGGTCTTTGGTGCGATTTGCGGCAACCGGAACAATGATTACTTCGGCGTTGACCGGCTGAGGTGTTGGTTGCTGTTCGGGTGGTGCAGCCGACACGGAATAGTTCGTATTGAACGGTGTTACTGCGAGAATCGCGGCGATCACTCCGATGACCACCAGAGGAATCGCCAAGAGTTTCCAATTGAACATTGGGTTTGCCTCCACTAATGATTGATTTCAATGAAACCGCTTGATCTGATCGCACGTTGCGATGCAGTGGGAATCTTCACTCCTTTCCGCGGTACAAGATTGGCGCCAGTGGTTGCTAGCGTCATGGCAAACCTCGCCGCGTTGCGCCATCCGTACGGCGCAGCGCATGAGCCCCAGCATAGGGAATACACCCCGCGTGTCTGTTACTTGCAGCACGCGGGTTCTCGCCTCCCTCTTCAGATGCGACATGTGTAAGTATAGGAAGGGCGGGTCAAAACCAGGTTCCTGCATGTGACAAGTTTGGTTCGATTGTCACTGCAGCAACAGGAAAATAGAGTCAAACAGCCATCTCGTACAGATGCTAGCCCGGCTCGCCGTTCGGGTATGCGTCACATTTTTGGGATGCCAGTCGCTGTAGAGCGACTTGGTGTTGTTGTTGCCGCGAATTCTATTCGCCCGATCGTTCGCCATAGATATTGCCCAAGGGTTTACCCACCAACACTTTGCCTTCCTTGACCACCAGTTCATATTGCGGCAAAGGTCGCGGCGGAGGGCCCGAGATCACCGAGCCATTCACGGGATTGAACAATCCGTCGTGGCAAGGAGAATGAATGATACCCTTGCGTTCATTCCAGGTGACCACGCAGCCGAGATGTGTGCAGATCGCGGAGAATGCTTTCAGCCCTCCGGCTTTGGTATTTACAATAATCACCGGCTTGTCATTAACCGATACAATCTTGCCGCTGTTGAGTGGGAAATCTTCCGGTGCGCCCACTTCGCTGGGACCGCCATAAGCGGCGGCGTTTTCTCTGGGAATGAGATAGGCGATGATGGGCGCAAGCACTCCTCCTATCGTCGCGATAAAGGAAAAGCCAAGCAGCAGCTGGATAGATTTGCGGCGTCGAATTGGCTTGACAGTGAATTCAGTCATCGAATACTCCGTGAATGGAACACAGGTGCAGAAGCAAAGCACCGGCGTGCGCATCTTGCACAACAAGTGCTTTGCCCTACCTCACTTTTTGGGCAGCTCTTTGTACAATTCGCGACGCACGAGCCAGAGCGCAGAAATTGCGAGCACCATGATTGCCAAACCGATTGCCATGATCTCACGCCGAAAGATACTGTTGGCTATCGCCTGTTGGGCGTCGGCAGTGACCTCTTTGGCTTTTGCCGTTGCCGCATCGGTGCGCTTTTTGATCGTATCCCGATTCAGGGTATGCTGCGCGGCGCGCGCCGTAATCAAGCTGGTTCGCGCCTCGGCGAGCTTGGCTTCTTCGGGTGCGACGATGAGCGCGCTGCCCGCCGCTTCTTTGATCGCCTTTGCGGCTTCGTCCACCGCCCGCGCGCTGGATTCGATGTTGCTGCTTATCTCCTGCACCGCTGCATTTTGCGGCGAAGTGGGCGTATGGCAACTGCCGCACTCGCGCGCGCCGTCGCCGTGAAACATTGCATCGCTCGGCGATTCTACATCGTAACGTCCATGACACGTCACACACTTGGGCGTACCAGGCGTGTTGCTCGCGTGCACGCTCTTGAGGTAGTAATCTTGCGTCGCGGTGTGACAGCTGCCGCAGACGTTCGCGACTTCTTCAAACCCGGGCGGCGCCGCGCCGTGCGTGCCGTGACAGGTCGCGCAGCTCGGGGCGCGAAGGTCTTGCTTTTGCAAAAGCCCAATGCCGTGAACGCTCTTGGTATACAACTCGTATTGATTCGTCGGGATGTTGTATGGCTTCATCAATTCGACATTCGAATGACAGCTGCCACACAGCGCCGGTATATTGAGCGGATACACTTGCGCCGACGGGTCGGTTGATTCCTTGGTCGCGTGTCCGTCGTGGCAAACAAAGCAGGTTGCTACATTGACGTTACCCTGCGCGAGTTCTTTGCCATGAATACTTTGCTGGTATTTTGCCCATTGGTCGGTGGGTAAATCGTATTGGCGCATCAATTCTACGCGCGCGTGACAACTGGCGCACAGCGCGGGAATGTCCACCGTCTTGGGTTTGCCGACGAAATTCGCGCTGGTCGAGTGCGCGGCTTCTTTTTCGCGGTTTGTCGGATCCCCGCCGTGACAATCGGCGCAGGTCACACCGCGCTGCGAATGGATGCTGCCACTCCAGGCTTGAACGGTCTCGGCAAACTTGCCGCCCAAATTCGTATGACATTGTACGCACGAATTTTGATCTTGGATCGCGGTGGGATGTGGAATCAGCGTGGGCAAAATTTGTGGAATTTCGCCCGCGCCCGGTTCGGCGGGTTGATGGCAGAGCCGACAGGTATCGCTGGTGCGCCCCGCGTGGGAAGTGGTCAAGACCGGCGCGCCACCTTCTCCCTTGCTATGACATGCCAAACAATCATCGCGCCCCTGGAGCGCATGTGGAATCCGCGGCGCGCTTGGCGCAGTGGTCGGCTCGGGTGAAGGCGTTGCGGGGAGCGTCGGCGACGGTGTTTCTTGCGCAGGGGCAGCGGTTTCGGTTTCGCCAACCGTCACGGTATCGGTCGCAATTGCCGTTGCGGTAATGGTCCCCGAGATTGTTTCTGTGGACTCGACTGTCGCTTGGGCGCCGGGCGTGGTGGCGTTGCCCGCGCGCTCTTTGTGGCAAAGCAAACATTGCTCATTCGTGCGCCCCGCATGGTCCGCCGGAAATTTTGGCGCCCCTGCCACGCCATCCGTATGGCAAGCGAGACAAAGAGTTTCGCGGCCTTCAATGACATGCGGCACCGGCTTTTGCGCAGGTGGTCGCGCCAAAACTGGGACGCGGATCAAGAACAAGCCCGTCGCAACGCTCAAGCTGATCAGGATGCCAACACGAAACCAGAGTTTGTTCATGGGTTGTGCCTTTAGCTGTACTGTCCCCAAACCGTGAGTGCAATGACGACGGCGAGAATGAGAATTGTCAGGATGAGCAAGAGTGGCCGTCTACGCGCCGGTCGCTTGGGGCCGCGATCGAGAAAAGGTAAAAAGAAGAGCAGCGCCATTCCGATAGCGGGCAAAAGAATTCCCGTCAAGCGCGGCGCCTCGGAGCCAAGAGAAGCGAACACCGAGGCGACCTTGAGAAATTGATACACGGCGAGAAAATACCATTCGGGCTTGACGTGCTCGGGTGTTTGGAGCGCATTCGCTTTTTCTTCCAGCCCGGCAGGAAAGAGGGCCGCGAGCGTAATCAACACCCCGAGGACGATGTACCACGCGATAAATTCGCTCAGCACGTAATGGGGCCAAAAAGGCAGCAAGTCTGGTTCACGCGGCGCAGCGGGTTCGGATTCGCGGCTCATTCGTTTTCATCCCCTTCCGGATCTGCCAACCCTTGCTGGTGAATCAACAGCAGATGCAGCACGAGCAGTCCGGCCAGAGCAACCGGCAGCACAAGGACGTGGACGCCGAAAAAGCGCGTCAGCGTGGCAGCACTCACATCGGCGCCGCCGCGCAAAAATTGGCGTACGAAATCGCCGATGAACGGAACGGCCCCGGCGATCTCGGTGCCGACCGTCGTCGCCCAAAACGCGCGCTGGTCCCACGGCAGCAAATACCCGGTAAAACCAAACCCGAGCGTCAGAAACAGCAAACCCATTCCGACCAACCAGGTAATCTCGCGCGGCTTTTTGTATGCTCCCTGCAAAACGATACGTAAGAGATGCAAAATGCAAAAGATGATCATCAAGTTCGCGCTCCACGCATGAACGCTGCGAATCAGCCAGCCAAAGTTCAACTGGTTCATGATGACCAATATACTGTCGTAGGCAGTTTCCGGCGTCGGTTGGTAATACAACGCCAGTAAGATGCCGGTCGTCCCTTGGACGACAAAACAAAAAAGCGTGATGCCGCCGAGATAAAAGGTGTGCGCGCTGCGCGGAATTGTGACGTGCAGAGACGCAGCAATCCACGCCTGAACGGGAATGCGCTCTTCAATCCAGGCGAGCAATCCTTGAGAGACTCGAGTCGGATTCAACATTCGTGCCACTTGATCACCTATACCTTTATGAAAACACAATGCCTCCGGCGCGCAGCTTGTTGCGCCGGAGGCATTCAACACCTCACACGCTTCCCCGGCGCCATCCTCAGCGCGGGCTATTCGACCAGAGTATCCACTAACTCATTGGGATTCCCGAGCACACGTCCTGTGATGCGGTGAATCCGCATCCAGTCGTCGCTTTCATAGAGTGTCACGAGCGTTGGCGGCGGAGTGAGACGTGCTTCCAACTTGAATTGTCCCACCTGCAACGGAAAGAGCGCTTCGTCCAAAATCAATATATCTGGTTTGAGCTGCTCTATCATTTCGCGCGCGCGCGCCAGGTCGCTCGTGGCGCCAATAATTTCCAAACGGGGATCCGCTTCCAAGAGACTCTGAATGCCCCGCCAGAAAAGCCCCGGCCCACAGAGAATCAGAACGCGCCGCTGCTCCACCCCGCTCCTTTCTTTGATTCCGCCGCCAGTATCCGACAGATTGTGCAAAATGTCACGCCCCAGTCTATCTATCTTGCCTAGCTCGAACGGACTATTTTTTCTCCTAGTTCTTTCGAGCTATGTCACTCCTGCGCAAACAGGAAAAAGAAAACCCCGGAACTTTTCCCGGGACTAAAAAGGCGTGTGCCGAGTCACTGCCGCGCGAATGTGAATAACTCGTGTTACGCACTGTCATTTCGAAGCGGAGTTGCGACGCAGTTCGTCGCCGAAATCTCGGTTTTTCCACTGAGATTTCTCGCAAAACTTGTCCCGAAGAATTGAGGGAACGCCTGCACAGGACTTGTCATATCGAAGGGACTGAGATATCTCGCCCCGCTCGATATGACAGTCCTGAGCCCATACAGCCCCTGCGGGCTGACCATCTCGAAATGACAAGTACTGCGTAAGGTGAGTGAATAAAATGGTTTGCTACTTGTCGGAGTGAATCGGGACGAGTCCTTCGCGCAAGGCATACGCGGCTGCCTGAACACGATTTTCGAGGTGCAGTTTGGCAAGAATGTTGCGCAGATGATTTTTGACTGTGTTTTCGGACAACACCAGTTTCTCGGCGATTTCGCGATTCGTCAGCCCCAACGCGACGTGCTGCAAAACCTGCCGTTCGCGCGCCGTCAGCTCGCGTTCGCAAGCCGCGTCGGGCGCGGCAGTCCGACTAAACTCGTTCAAAATTCTGCTGGCAAGCAGTCGTGAAAGCGGCGCTTCGCCGCGCGCCAAGCCGCGCAGCTGCGCGAACAAATCTTCCGGGTCCATTTTTTTCAGCAAGTACCCTTGCGCGCCGTTCTTGAGCGCGGCGAACAAATCTTGATCGTCATCCGAAACCGTGAGCATGACAATCACCACGTACGGCAGCGCCTGCTTGATCAAACGCGTTGCCTCGCGTCCGTCACAGCCCGGCATGTTAATGTCCATCAAAATCAAATCGGGCATCAGCTCGCGCGCCTTGTCCAATGCCTTGAATCCATCCCCCGCTTCGCCGACGACTTGGAAATCCGGCTGGGAATTCAAGAGCTGTGCAAGACCTTTGCGGAATAGGATATGGTCGTCTACGAGCAAGATTCGCATTTTCTCCACACTCGAACTTTCGTGACAAGATGACGGGTGACGCCGTAGGGCGATTTCTGCAAACAGCGTTTGCCACAAATTGCCCTACGCGTGCTATCTCTCGCGCGGTTGCTGCGCCACCGGCACGCGCAATTGAATCGTCGTCCCCACCCCGGGTTCACCGCGGATGTGCAGCTCGCCGCCGAAACTCGCCGCGCGTTCGCGCATGATGGCCAATCCAAAATGCCCGGTGGTGCGCGCGATGGCCGCGGGATCGAAACCCTGTCCGTCATCTTGAATCTGAATGTTCAGCGTCCCATTTTGGCGCGCAAATTCGACGCGCACGTGCGCGGCGCGCGCGTGCTTGCGCACATTTGCCATCGTCTCTTGCACAATCCGCATGACTTGAATCTCTACATCGGGCGAACAACACGTATGCATGGCGTCCGCGTCTGCGCACACCTCTGCCTGCAAATTGTAACGCAGCGCAAAAGTATTTACGTACTCTGAAAGACTGCCCACAAAATTGGTCGGCTGCGGCAGCGGGGTGCGCAAATCGCCAATGAGCTGGCGCGCCTCTTCAAACGTTTGATCCACAATTCCGCGCACTTCGGCGAGCGCGTTGGCGAATTCGCCTGTTGTCCGGCTTGCCGCTTGCGCCACGCTCAATTTCAAGTGCAGCAGCGCGAGCGTCTGTGCAAAGCCGTCGTGCATTTCCCGTGCGAGGCGGTCGCGTTCTTCCAAGACGGCCAGATGCTGCACCTGACGCGACAATGCTTGTACGCGCGATTCCATCTCGGTATAGAGCAGGGCATTGTCAATCGCAACGCCGAGTTGATCGCCCAACGCGTTTAGGAGCGCGCGATCGTCGGCGGAAAATTCGCGCGGCGAAGTGTCGTGCAAAAAAATTACCCCCAAGGTGCGCCCGCGCGCACACAGTGGAATCGCCGCCGCCGCGCGGAAACCAAACAAACGACAGGGCCCACACGTACCGCTGGGTCCAAGTCGCAGATCATTGGCGACGCTCGGCTTGGCCTGGGCGACCACCGTGCCGCAGAGACATTCGCCTTGACACAACAGCTCCGCGACGGGCAAAAAATCGGAAGGGGCGCCGACAGCCGCGCGCAAGCGCAGCGTGTGCGTAGCAGGTTCCGTCAAATAAATTTCGCCCGAGGCCATTGCGGCGGCGGCGCGCGCGTTTTCCAAACCCGCGCGCAGGACGTCGTCCACATTCAACGAACGACTGGATTCCAAGGCGACGCGATACAGTGCGCCGAGACTCGCCGACTCGCGTTCGAGCTGGCGGGCGGTGCGCTGGACCTCCTGCTCCAATTTTTCTTTTTCTTCCAAGCCCTGCGCCATGTGATTGACTGCGCGTGCGAGATTACCGATCTCATCCCGCGCCGTGACGGGAACGCGCGCCGCAAAATCACCGCGCGCATAACGCAGCAGTGCCGCACGAAAATCATCCAGTTTCGCCAGCACAATATGGTCAAGCAGCAAAAGAATGATCATGGCGATAAGGACGATTGTCACCGCCGCAATGACCAGATTCTGCTCCAGGTCCGCGCGCAGGTGCGCTTCAAGCGCTTCAATCGGCAGGTCAATGACGAGAATCCCATTCACGCGTTCGGCAGTATCGTGGCAGCTTTGACACGCCGCGCGATTCAGAATCGGCGTGACGTTGCGAAAAACCCGCGCGCCGTCCGGCGTGGTAAAGACGAAACTTTGGCTGGAGGTGCGGTCGTTCGAGCGGTGACAATTCAGGCAGGTGGGATCGGTGGCGGGGATGCTCGAGTCAAGCTCTGCGCTCCGCGCGGCGATGCGCACAACGCCCTTGTGATTCAGAATCATGGCATTGCGAATCGTATCGCCCACGGCAAGGTCTTGCGCCACTTGCTCTAGTTGGGCGCGGTCGCGGCTGAGCATGGCGCGTGTGAGGGTCCGCTCGACGCTTTCGCCGATCCACGTCGAGGTCGCTTCCAGGTTGGCGAGCATTGTTTCGCGGTGGACGGTGTATTGAAACTGCGCGCCCAGACCCAAAATGAGGATCAAGAGAATCGTGACACCCAGCACAACGCGTACGCGTACGCTTGACCGGAATGGCACTGCTGCTTTCATCACATGACTCCACCATCACTAGCGTGCATCTCGTGTGCATACCCGTCTTTGGGTGCAACACTGTGACGAGTGTAGGGAATCCAAGTCAAAACGTCGTAACTTTTTGGTGAAAGTTTTTCTCAAATATGGGTCGCGCAGCGAGACGAGCCAATTTCTCACCGACTTTTGACTGGTTTCCTATTCTAAAAGGACTCGCACCGCGTAGACTCTGGGGCAGATTCCTAGTTCGGCTAGGACAAAACCCTCGCGGCTCAGGAATCTGCCCTAATTGATGCGCGGCTCTTGGGACAGGAGACGCAACAAGCGCTGATGTCGGCGTGGATTTTTTTTGGCGCGGCATGTTATGGGAGGCGCTCTTTGATTTGGTTACGTAAATCCTTCCGTCGCAACAACGGCGTTTGCAGCGCACGCTGGCTTGTACTCGGGCTCGCGCTCGTTTTGGCAGCCGGTGCCGCACTCGGCTGGGCAATTCCCGCGCAGGCGCAAGGGCCCACCGACAACGAAGCGTGTCTGCGCTGTCATTCCAATCCGAATCTCTCGATGACCCTCCGCAGCGGCGAACCCCTGTCGCTCTTTGTAGACCCGAAAGTTTATCACGATACGATTCACGGCACGCTGAATGTACAGTGTGTGCAATGCCACACCGACATTCAAGGATATCCCCATCCGTCAGCAAATTATCTTGACCGCCGCGATGTGACCCTGCAAAATTACAAAACCTGTGAAAGCTGTCATCCCGACAATTATCGCAAGACGCTCGACAGCATGCACCAAGTCGCGCTCGCGGGCGGCAATCGCAACGCGGCCGTGTGTACGGATTGTCATACCGCGCACGCGGTGACCGATCCCGCCACCCCGCGGACGCGCATTCCACAAACCTGCGCGCAGTGTCACAGCACCATCAGCGATGCCTATGTCAAGAGCGTGCACGGCAAAGCATTGTTCGACGACGCCAATCCCGATGTGCCGACGTGTATTGATTGTCACGGCGTCCACGAAATTGACAATCCGACGACCACCGCGTTCCGGCTCAAGTCACCCGAAATCTGCGCCCGCTGTCACACCGATAAAGCGATTATGGCCAAGTACGCGATTTCGACCAAGGTGCTGGATACGTACATTGCAGATTTTCACGGTACGACCGTCGAACTCTTTGCCAAGCAGCATCCCGACCAAGCGACCAACAAACCGGTCTGTTATGACTGTCACGGCGTGCATGACATCAAGAGCACCAAGGACCCGACCTCCACGGTTTCGACGCAAGAGAATTTGCTCAAGACATGTCGCAAGTGTCATCCCGATGCCACAACGGAATCCTTTACCGCCGCGTGGATGAGTCACTATGAAGCGAGTCCCGACAAGTATCCGCTGGTGTATTACGTGAATCTTTTTTATTGGATTCTTATTCCGCTGACCATCGGCGCCTTACTGATCTTTATCGCGAGCGATGTGTTACGTCGAGTCCGACGGCGCTTGGCAAAACAGAGCTGAGGCGACTATGGCAACTGTACCCGAATCTCCCAAAGCTGTATCGGTCCAAGAGTACCGGCGTTTTAGCAGCGTTCAACGCGCCCAACACGTGCTCTTGATTCTTTCCTTTACCCTGCTCGCCCTTACCGGGCTGCCGCAAAAGTTCGCGGGGGATGAATGGGCCGAGACGCTGATTGCATGGATGGGCAGCATTGAAAATGTCCGCATCATCCATCACTATGCGGCGATTGTCTTGATCTTTGTATCCATCGCCGAGTTCATCATGATCGGCTACAAGATTTATGTGGAACGCGCGCGCTGGACCATTTTCCCGGTCTTGCAGGACGCGTTCGACGCGTTCAATCAGTTTTTCTATAATCTCGGTATGCGCAAGGACGCGCCGAAATACGACCGTTACACGTGGGGCGAGAAATTTGAATACTGGGCGCTCGTGTGGGGCACAGCCATCATGGCGCTGACCGGCTTTATCTTGTGGAATCCGATCTTGAGCAGCAAGTTTTTGCCCGGCGAATGGATTCCCGTTGCCAAAGCCGCGCACGGCGGCGAAGCGATTCTCGCCGTGCTCGCGATTCTGGTGTGGCATATCTATAACGTCCATCTCAAGACGTTCAACAAATCCATGTTCAACGGCAAACTGTCGCGACGGGAAATGGAAGAGGAACACTCGGTCGAACTGGAATTGCTGGAACAAGGCAAGGCAAGTTATCAAGCGCCCGCCGAAATTCAACAGCGCCGCAAGCGCCGCTATGCCCCGGTCGCCGTCATCGCGGGCGCGGTCATGCTCTTGGCGCTCTATCTTTTTGTCACGGCCGAAACGACTGCGATCAGCACCCTGCCGCCCGCCTCCGCGGGCCAACAGGTATTTGCGCCGCGCACGTTTACGCCCAGCGCAACGCGTGTGCAGCTAACCCAGACACCGCCGCCGCCCACAGCGACCCTGGAACCCGGCAAACCTACATATACGCCCGCGCCGCCGGTCTCACCCACTGCGAGTGGGGTTGCGGTGGCAAATCCATTACCCGCCGATCACGCGGGGCGTACGGTCTGTCAGGTGTGTCATGCCACCGGCGTGGGCAGCGCGCCCAAAAACCCACCGGATCACGAGGGTCGTTTGGATTCTACCTGCGTGGACTGTCACAAATTGCAATAGAGAATTAAAAAAGAAAGGACATTCGCGATTTTTTGGAGGGCCCGTATGCAACGATTGAAAAATGTGTGGCAGCAACTACGAAAAATCAAACTACGCAACTGGCTGCTGATCCTCGGCGGCGTGCTGGTGCTGCTGTTGGCATTTATCGGCAGCTCTTATGTGTGGGACTATACCAACTCGTCGTACTTTTGCGGCAACACCTGTCACACCATGCCGCCGCACTATAGCTCGTACTTGCGTTCGCCGCACGCGCGCGTCGCGTGTGTAGAATGTCACATCGGGCGTACTTCGTTCGGCGTACAATTCACACGGAAAACCGTGGATGCGCAATTCGTGTGGTCCTACTGGACCGGTAATTACACATATCCGTTGTATGCCAAAGATTTGCAGCCCGCGCGAGAATCGTGCGAAAAATGTCACTGGCCCGAAAAATTTTCTTGGGACAAGGTCATTACCGAAAAAGAATTCAAACAAGACGACGCCAACGCATTGGAGCATACGACGCTGATCATGAAGACCGGCGGCGGCACCCAGCGCGAAGGTTTAGGGCGCGGCATTCACTGGCATATTGAAAATCCGATTGACTTTATTTATAGCGACGACGTGGAACTGAAACAAGACATCCCGTGGATTCAGGTCACCAATCCGGACGGCACGACCACCGTTTACACCGACATTGAAAAGCCGCTCACGCCGGAAGAAGTAGCGCAACTGCCCCAGCGGCGGATGGACTGCACGGATTGTCACAACCGCGTTTCACACACCTTCCTGACGCCCGCGCAAGCCATGGACAATTTGCTCACCACCAAGCAAATTGATCCGACCATTCCCAACATCAAACAAAAAGGCGTCGAGGTCCTTTCCGTGCCCTATGGCAATTCCCTCGAACTGGCGCAGCAAGCCATCGCGCGCGTGGAACAGTACTACAAACAAAACTTTGCGGAATACTATCAACAAAATACCGCCGCCGTTCAAAACGCCGTCGCGCAATTGCAGACCTGGTATCCGAAACTGCACTTTCCCGATCAAGGGTTGGATTGGAACACGCATCCCGACAATTTGGGACACAAGAACTGGCCCGGGTGTTTCCGCTGCCATGACGGCAAACACTTTACCCAAGATCGTAAAGCGGCGATTCGGCTTGAATGCAATGTCTGTCACACCATTCCCGCCGTCGCGACGGGAAGCACATCGGCGCCGGCAATCTCACTCGAACAGGCGAACGAACCGGCTTCGCACAAGACGACCACCTGGCTGATCGAACACCGCACCAAATTTGACGCGACCTGCCAAGGGTGTCACGATACGCGCAACGCGGGCGGCAAAGACAACTCTTCCTTTTGTTCTAACAGCGCGTGTCACGGCACAAAATGGAAGTACGCGGGCTTTGATGCTCCGGCGCTGTCGCGAATTATTCGCCCGCCAATCAAGCCGCCAACAGACCCGAATGCGCCCCCCGCCCAAATCCCGCATCCCATCGGCGGTAATCCGGACTGTCAAATTTGTCACGGGTTGGTCAGTACGGTGCGTCCGATGCCGGAGACGCATGAAGGACGCACGAACGACTTGTGCCTGGCGTGTCACGCGCCGACCATTCCTCCCGAGGGCTATGATGCACAAGCTGGCAAGCCGCCCGGCATTCCGCACGAACTTGCCGGACGCGCGGAATGTTTAGGTTGTCACGACAGCGGCGCGGCAAGTTTTCCACAAATTCCGCAATTCCACAAGGAACAGAAATTTACAAACGGTCAATGTACGACGTGCCATCAGCCCACTAAAGCGGGGGAGCCACCCGGTCCGTCTAGCACTCTGCCAATTCCGCCCAAAGCGGGGGAGCCACCCAGTTCGTCCGGCATTTCGCCGATTCCGCCAAATCACGCCGCCAGCGCCTGTGCAGCATGTCACGCGGCGGGCGTCGCTGGTGCGCCCAAGTTCCCGGACAATCACGCGGATTATAAAGACGCGCAATGCACGGACTGTCACAAGCCGCGAGACTAATCCGGGACAGCAGTCCAACCATGTGGCGAGCATAGTCGAACCATGCTGTGCCAACAAAAAGTGTTGCGCCAACGAAAAAATCCCCAACAAAAAAATCCTGCGCGAGAATTAGCGCAGGATTTTTTTGTCCCATGAACCGAGTGGTATCAGTTGCGAGTCGCCGCTCCAAGCAAAACCTGTCGGCGCAATTCCGTTTCTTGCTCCAGTGACAAGCCGGTATCGGGCAAAGGGAATTCGTCGCCGCCGATGGTGCGAAAGTACAGCCACCGACGCCCGCCCAATGCCTGCGCGCCGATGCGCCATACTTGTTCACAGTCTTCCATCATCAATGCCATCGCATACCACCACAATTCGCGCCGTTCATGCGAGTCGTGTGCGAACAAATCTATGATTCGAATCAATTCTGATGCGGGCTCTTGGTCCCAGCCATCGAATGCGCTGAGGAATTGCTCCGAAAGATCTTGCCAATCAAGTTTCATGCGTCTCTCCCTGCCCCGCGCAAAAGACCGGCTTTGCGTCACTACGCTGTGGATCTGATGTGCCACGCTGTCCCCAGGTCGGGAACGCGGCTCCTTACTACGCGCGTCATTGTAGACCGACTTGGCGCTGTTTTCAATGGGTCAAATGTCCGAATTAAAATTTGAAACAAATCTTGACCAAATTAGGACGCAATCGGCATCGCCATTGCGCACGCGCTTTGTATACTTGCCGTTGAGTTATGATTGCTCTGACCCACAAGCACCCCGGCAGGCCTTGACCAAAGCAAACTGCCAGCCGGTCGCCTGGGAACGCCGATGAAGGTGTAGTGTGCCTTTCAACAGATGGTGTTGAACGGTTTTTTTATTCCACAAGACCGGAACATGATTCCGGTGATTCAAGGAGGCGTATGGTGAGCAAAAAACTTGGCTTGGCTGTGGCAGTGGCGATAGCGGTGTTGGTTCTGTTTGCGCAGCTGACGACCGCGACGCCGCCAAATCCCAGCATCAGCGCGCCGTTGAGCGGCGCGGCGGTGAGCGGCACCGTAGAAATCGAAGGTACGGCAGCGGGTCCCGATTTCGGCTTTTACAAGGTCGAATACAAAGCACCCGGCAGCACCACCTGGGTCTGGGTAGATGGTGAAACGCACGACACGCCGGTAACCGACGACGTTTTGGCAACATGGGATGTTACAAAGCTGCCCGCCGGGGTCTATGCCTTGCGCGTGCTCGCGGCAGATGCGGGCGGTCAATACAACACCACGCAGATCTCTGTCAACGTGAATCAGGGCGCGACGGCAGAGGGCGCGGTGCAAGCTGACCCGAATACGGTGGTGGCAGTGCCTGTCAACGGCGCGGTAGATTTGAACAAATTGGCGGCAGACCCAGCGTGGGCAAATGCGCCCACCACGACCGTCAAACTGAGTGGCGGCATGAATTTCCCGAACGGGGAAACCACCGCGACCATCAAATCCGTTTATAGCGGCGACATGATCTATTTCCTCGTGCAGTATGATGATTCCACCCAATCGTTCCGCCGCAGCCCGTTTGTGAAACAAGCCGACGGCAGCTGGGTGAAATTGAAGGACCCCGACGACAAGGGGGGCGACAACAACAAATACTATGAAGACAAGACGGCGATGATTTGGGACATTAACGGCATCACCGGCTTTCAACAACAGGGCTGCATGGCAACCTGTCACGTCGGCGAACCGGGCAAAGCGTTTGGCAACAAGTACGCGCCCAAAGAAGGTGAGCTGGGCGACATTTGGCATCTCAAATTGGTGCGCACGGGACCCGTCGGACAAACCGACGACCAATATCTGGATGCGACGCGCTATGATGCCAAGACCGCGCCCGAAGCCGGTCGCAAGAGCGATCCCAAAACCAGCGGCGGTTACACGGATGTCGCGCTCAAGAACGGCGTGCCCGAATTCATGAGCCAGAACGGACCGGCGGCGAATGCGGGCGGCACGTACTGGATTTTGAATCAGAACAAGGTCGCGTTCAACAACAACCTGTTCAACGCAGGCGATGAAGTTGCCTCGATCGCGATTGCACCGTTCACCGGCGACCGCGGCGATTTGCCCACCGTGGCGAGTTGGCAAGACGGCAAATGGACGCTGGCTATCGGACGCAAGCTCTTTACGGGCAGCAAATATGATGTGCAGTTTAGCGACTTGAGCAAGCCGTACTATTTCGGTCTGTCGGCATTCAACAATGCGCAGGTGCGTCATGCATACAGCACGAGTGCGCTCAAGCTGGTCTTTGCGCAAGCAGGACAAAAGATCGAACAGGTCGCGGCGCAACCCGGAACGGCAGCGGGCGGCCCGCCCAACATTCCGGCGAATCATGCGACGTCCGGGTGTCTGGTCTGTCACGCGACCGGCGCGGCAGGCGCACCCAAATTCCCGGACAGCCATGTTGCATTCACCGAAAACCAGTGCACGACCTGTCACGTAGCGAAATAAGTAATTCGCGTTAAAGGTCGTTCCACGCGCCACGAGTTATGTTTGGTGATAACGCGTGGCGCGTTTCGTGTACAGCATCACAAAAAATCGCCCGCGCGACTTGCGAAAAAAACTTGCGTGCCAACGCGTTTCCCTGCGCGTGGGGCGCATTGACGCCACAGTGAAGGGTGTTACAATTCATGCACCATAAGCGAACTCACTTGCCCAAAATCGAATAGCCATTTCGTCCCCGCTTGACACCCCACAGCATCGCGCGGGTGTTGCCTCAGCAAAAATCAACGCTCACAGAGCGCTCCCGCGCGCGACGAGTGAACCGACCTTGTGCAGACGCTGCCCACGCGTCGGTTTTTTGTTTCCTACGCGCAAGGGCAGTGCAAAGCGAGAGACCGCAGGCGAAAGGAACGTGGACCCATGCCCAACACCCTACGCGAAGTTCTGGGAGAGCTCCGCTTTCGACTCAGTAACGCGCTCAAAGCGCGCTACCCCGACACGTACGGCGCGACCGGTTTCATGCAAACGACCGAAGCGTACTTTGTCAAGACCATGTACAACATAGATCCGCAAGCGCGCCACGCGGATTATTACATTGCGCCCGGCGATGGCGGCGGACCGATCGCTGTCGAAATTGGCAGAGCCGCAGACAACAAATGGGAAGACTTGATCTCTACGGACGGCAAGCCCGTACGCGTCCTGCGCGTGAATCTCGACGGACTGGCGCAGCTCTTGCACCCACGCGCCACCCCCTTTGAGGAGGCATTACTGGACGTTTTGAAATAACGGGCTTGCGCTCCGACAAAGGCGCGCCCGCCGCGCTTTCGGTCGGACCGGATCAAGGGCCCCGACGAAACATGGGAGGACCTATGGAGATTTTAGAGATTCGCACGACCGCGGACTTGCGGGCACGTTCGATCGGCGCACGCGCCCCGGGCGCGCATACGTATCACGTCAACTGCCGCCAATTTAGCACCCTGCATCGCCAATGGCAAAACAATCGCACGCGCCACGCCGAGCCACTCAGCGTCATGACGCTGGACTTTGAACAGATTTGGATGACCGCCGCCGAGGGCGCCCAAGTCGCAGCCGCGATCAAAGAGACTGTGCCGCTGCTCGCCTTGAACCGCGACAGCGCCTCGGACTGACGGCGCGCCATACGCAAAAGCGGTCTTGCTCGGTTGAACAAGACCGCTTTTTTTTCAAAACCACGCGCGGTGGGGGCTGCCTTGCCGCGTGCGCTTAGCCGGACGCCAACCCGAAATGCCGCAAGAGCGCATGCAAATCGTCGCCGTCATACCATTTGCGCATAAAGTCGTTGACCTCTTTTTTCTCTAACCGGCACAGCACCACATAGCGGTCCGAGGGCTTGCGTTCCGCCGCGCACAATTCGCCGGTCGCCTCAAGCCACACGACGCGCCAATACGTTGCGTCCAAACGCCACCACACACCGAATTCAATTTTTTTACTTGCCGCGCGTCCCATCGCCTGCATCCAGACGTCATAGCCCGAGACGATTTTGCCCAAAGAGAATTTCTCTTGCATCATTGGCCGCTCCTCGCTAATCCCGCGCCGCTCTCTTGGACTATCGGTTGAATCAATAACGTCCTCTACCGCCGCGGCGGTTTCCCGAACCGCCGCGATAGCCGCTGCTGCTGCGTTCTTCGCGCGGGCGCGCAATGTTCACGACGAGACGACGGCCATCCAATTCCTGGTCGTTAAACATGCGAATCGCTTTTTCCGCGTCCGCTTGATTTGACATCTCCACAAAGCCAAAGCCCTTGGGCTGTCCCGAATACTTGTCGGTAATGAGAGCGATTTGTCGGATTTCACCCGCCTGCGCAAAGAGCTGACGCAAATCGTTCTCGGTTGTGCCATAAGACAGATTGCCGACGTATAATTTTGATTCCACTTGAGTTACTCCTTTGGACCGGACGAAAGAGGCGCGGCGCGCCCGCTCGGGTCCGCCTCACTCATAAAAACACTGATCGCCGTACGTCACGCGGAAAAGAAACCGCCCGCGTCTCAAGACCGGGCGGATTCGTGTACCGGATTTCCTTGTGAATTACAATCGGACTATAACACAAGGATGCGGATTAGGCAAATCGTTTCGTGACGATATATTTGATTCGTGGCACAGCACCAGATTCGAGGTATTGACGCCAGTGTTATAATAGATGAAACGCGTTTGACGCTCATTTTCCCCAGTCTGACAGCGGACACCTACAACGGTCGCGTTGATTACTCCAAGAGACGCATTCCGTCGCAGCCGGTGAGACAAAGCATACCCTGTCTTGGCGTGTGCTCGTGATTCAAAAGTCGTAAGCAATTCGGCAATCCAACGTCCGCTCCATTCTTGCCCGGTTGGACGAGCTGCAAACCATCCCGTCCGGGCTGCCTCCAAATCTAGTGCAAAGCAACCTCACGCTCCAGTGACAAGCCCTGGATAATTTCGCCCTGCGCGAATCCGGGTCTTGCATTTTGCGCGTTTGTTTCTGCATCGCCGTTGCACGCCGCTAAATCTGATACGGCCAAGTTAGCTGCCGCGAGACCTTCGGGGTTTTGCCAAGTCGCGTAGATTTCGACGTTCGCGGTGGAAGTGTAGCCAATTCCATAAACCATCGAAGGTCTTGGCGGAATTCGCGCTTGGCTTGTCCCGAAGTATTGAGGGAATTGAGGGATTCGCGTTTTCCGTCCGCTAACTCAAGTGGAGCACCGGAAGTTTCTGAGCAGCCCCTCAATCCTTCGTGCGATGAACTCCATCGCGAGTAAACTCCGCGAGAAATCTCAATGCGCGGGCACAAGCGAGATTTCGCCGATGAACTGCATCGGACACTCCGCCTTCGCTCCGTTCGAAAACTTGTGGCGATGCAGTTCATCGCACGAAGAATTGAGGGATGACATCCGGCTGTCAAGCGACTTTGCAAAAGCCCTGGTGGAAAGGAGAATGCCTATACTTCTCAAACTCCTGCCAACAAAGTCCTTGCACGCGGCTTGGCGATTGAACTCGGGCAAGTACAAAAAGCACAATACGAACAGCTCCTGTCTTCGGGGACTTTGTATGCAGTTCTTGGCAGCTCCGGCGAACTCGAGCGGCGCGCCGGGGGCGGAAAGCGGAAAGAGGGCAGTCCGCCTTCCACCGCAGGAACACAGGGGTGTCAAAAAACATTTTCGCAAGGCGGCATAACGAACATCCGCATGAACCAGGACTGTTCCCTCCGCCGCCAAGCGGAAGAAGTGATTGCCGTCAACCCGCGCAATCCGCAAAATTTAATTGGGGGGCAAAACGATTCGCGCCTTGGGTTCAACCACTGCGGCTATGCGTGGTCCTTTGACGGCAGCAAAACGTGGGGCGATCAAACCCCGCCGTTCTACCAATTCGTTTTAGCCGACGGACACACGGCGGATGCTTGCAGCGACCCAACGGCTACCTTCGATTTCGACGGGAACGCGTATGTCGGAGGAGTCCTCTTTGATGTGGGCTCGTTTGCCAGCGCGTTTGTCGTTGCGAAATCGAACGCCGGGATTGGCGGCGCGTTTTGTCATACCCCGGCGGCGCTTTCGTTCCAGACTTTGCGAACCGTTCCGCTGGGAGTCGTCGCCAGTGACAACAATCCCGACATCTTTCACGACAAAGAGTTTATCGTCGCCGATCAAGGCGAAAACAGTCCCAAACGGAATAATGTCTATGCGACCTGGACACGCTTTAACTTTGCCACTGGCGCAGGTGTGGGCGTAGACAGCCCGATCTTCTTTAGCCAATCTTCGGATGGCGGCGCAACCTGGTCGCTCGGCGTAGAAATCAGCGGCGCATCCGGCGCCTGCACCGTCTTTAGCGGCTCGGCCAATCCGAATGCCTGCGACCAAGACCAGGGTTCGCATCCCGTCGTCGGGAAAGACGGCACGCTGTGTGTTACGTTCGGCAACGGCAACACTCCCCTGCCCGGCGTCAACCAAGTTTTGTTCGTCAAATGTCCGGGCAGCGCCGATTGCACGAATCCTGCCAACTGGAGCGCACCCGTCAAGGTCGGCGACCTGATTGACAATCACCCCACCGGACCCAGCCCGGAGGGCTGTCCCGCCGGACGCCAGCGCTTGCCGCCCAACGGCTATCGCGTACCCGAATTCACCTCCATCTCGGTTTCGGTGGACCTGGACAATCGTCTCTATGTGGTCTGGTCGGATTTTCGTAATGGTGGACCGCCATGCGATACCGGCAACGCCGCAACCTCGACGCCGCCGTGCAATAACGACGTGTTTTACGCGTTCTCTACCGACGGGGGCGCGACGTGGAGCGACACGCGAAACATCACACCCCAGCGCGAATTTGGCAAGACCGCGCAATGGCAGCCGTGGAGCGCCGTCGCCCCAAAGGGCAATCGCTTGTGGGTCGCCTATTATGATCGCAGCTATGGCGATTGCGAGACGACGGGTTGTAACGATATTACACTGGTACGCGTACGCAACCCTGCCTCCAATTCGCCAGCATTCCAGTATCGCCGCATAACGACGAGTTCCATGCCGAACCTTACACTGGCGAACAATCCGCTGCAAGCCGGGTTCCTCGGTGACTATATGTGGGTCGCCGTGGATCCCTCAGGACGGCCCCATGTCGTCTGGGCGGACACACATGGACGGGGCGGTGATTCCGTCGAAGAAGACATCTACTTTTTCAAGGGCAAAGAGAACGAAGAACGATAACGGAGGGCAATCGAACGAATGGGGTGGCAAGCACAAGTGCTTGCCACCCTTTTGATTTTGTCAAGGCGCAGCGCGCACCGAGTCAAGCATGGCTCGAGTTACATCCGGCTTGTCCAGATTGAACGGCGCGGACAGGGAAAACGCGCGTCGCGCGCGACCCGGCGCATTGAAGCTGAACGCGGCAAAATAGCTGCGCGCGACCGTGTCCAGGCAGCTGCGGATCTTCACCCCGTGGCGATTTGTGAACGAGATACAGCGCGTGTTGCCCAAGTCCCCTGCGCCCGCCAAATCGTCCGCGTTCGCGCCGCGTGTTTCGAGCGCGGTCAATCGAATCACCGCGCCGCGCAAGGTAAAGGTAACGCCAGCCGGGTCCTCACGGGTTGACCATTCGGGCGGGTACTCCAGCGCGATGCCCAATTTTTCGCTCACAAACGTTTTCCATCCACGGGGCACGGAGGGCTGCGGCGTCGGTCGAACGGGACCGGAGGGGGGCGCAGCTTGGAGTGTAGCTGTAACTTGCGCATCAGCAAAGGCGCTGATTGGAACGCGCGTTGGATTTGCAGGGGCGACGGGTGTGGTGGAGCTTGTTGCAGCAGGGGGGCGCGGCGGCATTCACGATGGTATCCACGAACGGCGCGCAGCCGGTGTTCGATGCCAGCCAGAGACAGAGGAGCAGAATATACTTCATCTTTCACCTCCAAACTCATCGCGGCGACATTCGATGGGCTATTTTCGAGAGGATGAGCAGTAGTCACGAGACGCCCTGCCCATCGGCTTTGTTCCCCGCGTGCGCGACGATGGCGATGCATGAACCCGCATTACGGCGTCCACGCCGGTTCCGTATCGTCCTTGTCGTTTTGCGTCAGACGAATCATGCCGCGTTCGTCTTCTTTGGTCGCGAACGCGGGCGCATAGAGCAAATACAATTCGCGACGGTCGTTGCCTTCGCCCGCGCCGGTGTAGGCGACAAACGCGAGCCAACTGCCGTCGGGCGACCATTTCGGTTGTTCCGCGCCGCTGGGGATGTTGGTCAATTGCTGCGCCGCCGACCCGTCCGCGTTCATCACCCAAATTTGCGCGATGCCGCTGCGGTTCGAGACGAACGCGATGCGCGCGCCGTCGGGCGACCACGCGGGCATGGCATCTTGCGCGGCATCGGTCGTCAAGCGCGTCAACTGTCCATTTGCCAGCGCGATCGTGTAAATATCGGATTGGTTGCCCTGCCGCGCGGTGAACGCGAGCAAATCGCCCGCGGGATGAAAGGATGCTTGGCCGTCGTACGTGTCCGTGTTGGTCAGCGGGCGTTGATTTTTTCCGTCCGCGTCCATCACCACCAAATTCGTCGCACCGTTCGCATCGGTCACTTCAAAGCCGATGTGCGCGCCATCGGCGGACCACACGGGACGCTGCGCGGTTTTCAGATTCGGCGTCAAAATGGTCAACGTCGGATTGTCCAGCGTGCGCGTGACGAGCTGCCACGCGTTGTTTTGATTCGAGGCAAAGACGACGCGTTTGTCCGGCGCAACCGCGGGCTGGCGATTCTGACTCGCGGGCGGCTGCCACAAACCGGTGGCGCGCGTCGCGGTTTCGATTTCGTACAGCGCGTGTCCGCCGTCGCGATTGGAACTGAACAATAATTTTTGTTTTGGCGGAATGACGACGCTGAACAACGCGGACGCGCCGTAATTGCCTGCTTCGTCGTACGCGCGCGCGACGAGCGGATAGACGCCGGGCGCGGGCGGCTGCCACTGCCACGCGACGACCCACGGATTCGAGAGCGCGGGATTCGGATTCACTTCACGCGCGACCATATTTGCGCCAGCCCACAATTCCGCGCGCGTCACGCGTTCGCCGCGCGTCGTCACTGCCAGCGTCACAATGTCGCCGACCTCGACCGAGGTGAACACGATGGAGGGGAGGGGTGAGGGGGGGGGGTTCAACGTGAGCCATCCGAGCACGCCGACCAGCACGATGCCGCCGAGGAGGGTCAGCACGAGAATGCCGGTGATGAGTTTGGAGAGGAGTGACATGAGAGATTCGAGATGAGAGATAGAGAGATAGAGAGATAGAGAGATAGAGAGATAGAGAGATAGAGAGATAGAGAGATAGAGAGATAGAGAGATAGAGAGATGGAGAGATGGAGAGATGGAGAGATGGAGAGATGGAGAGAGTGAGAGAGTCACTCCATCACTCGATCACTCCATCTCTCCATCTGCCATCCGCTATTCGCGTTTTTCCAAGCGCGCTTGGCGTTTTTCGTCGTACGATTGACGCGCGGCGGCGGGCAGGGTGCGACCGATATAGCGCGAGTGCGTGCGTCCGTTTTCTTTCCAATAGGCGTACCAGTAGGGACCATGCGGACAGCGCGAACAATTTTGTTTGCTGCAGCGAACCGTCTCGTAACGAAATGTGATCGAGCCGATTTGCGCTTCTATATGCGCGGGCGCGGCGGTTTCCACATCACGTCCCGCGCGGCGTTCGAGCAGCGCGGTGTTCAAGCGTTCATCAATCGCGTGCAGTTCCGCAAGTTGTTTCTCGCTCAGGTCCTGGAGCAAGTCGTCTTTGGTTTTGGTCTTGGCTTTGGACATGATTGTGCAAGACCCAAGGGGTTTTTACGCGCAGGCGTTCTCTCTTGGCATCTGCTTCAAAACCCCTTGGGTCTCTACAAACGCTTAGGTAACTGACGCGCACTGTAGCAGAGCCGCGCGCGCTTGTCAAGCGCAGCCCAGCGTTCAACACGGCTTTTGCAAAGTCCGGTGAATTGTCATTCCGAGATGCTCATCATGCGCGAGCGCTAAACCAATCCCTCAGTGCTTCGGGACAGGTTCTACGCGAACATCTTTTGGGATTCGTCAAGATTCGTCGTCACGAACTGCGTGACAATTCGCGTTTTCCGTCCGATAACTCAATCGGTGCGCTGGAAGTTTCTGAGCAGCGGATGCTCCGATGCAGTTGATCGGCGAAATCTCAGTGTGCGGGCGAAAGCGAGATTTCGCCGACGAACTCCGTCACGCAATTTCACAAGTTGAAGTAATAGTTTTCCAAACTGCGGAGAGGATTCGGCGTTGCGATTTGAACGAATAGTGATTATATTAAGCACTAGACCCATTTCTCGACAAGGGAGTTCCCCGTGCGCCTTGCGGCGCATCAGCAGTGCGGATGAAAAGTGACGCGGCTGGGTTTCCCCGTCACTCGTCACCCGTCACATTTTCAGAGGAGCGTATGAATAATTTTCCTTCGCACGCGCACGTCGTCGTCATCGGCGCAGGCATCGTCGGCAACAGCATGGTCTATCATCTCGCCAAACTTGGCTGGAGAGACATCGTATTGCTCGACAAAGGTCCGCTGCCCAATCCCGGCGGCTCCACCGGACACGCGTCCAACTTCATTTATTTGGTAGACCATTCCAAAGAAATGACCAAGTTCACGCTCGACAGTGTCAAGCAGTACAAAGAACTCGGCGTCTTTACCACAAGCGGCGGCATCGAAGTCTCGCGCACACCCGAACGCGTCGAAGAATTAAAGCGCCGCATCACCTCGGGCAAATCATGGGGTATCGAGGGCATGCACCTCATCTCGCCCGCCGAAGTGAAACAGCTCGTGCCGTTCATCAACGAGAAAATTATTCTCAGCGGTTTCTATACCGAAGGCATCGGCACCGTGGACTCGCTGCGCGGCGGCACGCTCATGCGCGAAGCGGCGCAAACCATGGGCGCGCTCCAAGTATTCCCAAACACCGAAATCACGGGCATGCAGGTTGAGCCGACCCCCGGCTCGGGCAAACGCATACGCGCCGTGGAAACGACCAAAGGCGCCATTCAAGCAGAAATTGTTATTATCACCTGTGGTCTGTGGAGCCCGCGCCTCGCGCGCATGGCGGGGGCGTACATCCCGCTCACACCCGCAGTGCATCAAATGATTTCCGTTGGTCCGGTGCCGCAGTTGATGGACACGGTCGGCGAAATCAAGTATCCGATCATTCGCGATATGGATACGAACATGTACGAACGCCAACACGGCAGCGACATGGAAGTTGGCTCGTACGCGCATCGTCCGATTTTGTGGGAACCCGACGACGTGCCTTCGATTGAAAAAGCGGCATTGTCGCCCACCGAAGCGCCGTTCACGAAAGAAGATTTCGATCCGCAATTGGAACAGGCACTCGAACTCATTCCCGACATTCTCGGCAACGAACAAGTCGGCATTCGTTATGCGATCAACGGTCTGCTTTCGCTTACGCCGGACGGGTTCCCGGTCCTTGGCGAAACACCCGAAGTGAAAGGATTGTGGTCGGTCGCGGCGATTTGGATCAAAGAAGCGCCGGGCATTGCGCGCGCGGTGGCAGAATGGATGACCGACGGCAATCCCGAAATTGATCCGAGCGGTTCCGATATTGCGCGTTTTTATCCGCACCAAAAAACGAAAACGCACGTCAAAGCGCGCAGCGCGGAAGGGTTCAACAAAACCTACGGCATCGTTCACCCGCGCGAACAGTGGAACTCGAATCGCAACGTACGGCTGTCGCCGTACTATGAACGCGAAAAAGTGCTCGGCGCGGTGTTTTACGAAGCGATGGGTTGGGAACGCCCGACATGGTACGAATCGAACGCGAAACTGTTGGACGAATTCGGCGACCGCGTGGGCAAACGCGACGCGGAATGGGACGCGCGCTGGTGGTCGCCCATCATCAACGCGGAACATCTCGCAATGCGCGAACGCGTCGGCATGGTGGATTTGTCCGCGTTTGCGATTTTCGATGTTCAAGGCGCGGGCGCGTTGGATTTCATCCAAAAGATGGCGGTCAATCAAATGGATACGCCGATTGGGCGTGTGACGTACACGAATTTCCTCAACGCGCACGGCGGCATCAAAGCCGACCTCACCATCATGCGGCTCGGCGAAAATTATTTCCGCGTCGTCACCGGCGCATTCGACGGCGCGCGCGACAAAAAGTGGTTGATAGATCATTTGCCCGCCGGTCCTGAGCACGGCGAAGGACCCGTGACGCTGACCGATGTCACGTCCGCGTGGTCCACGCTCGGCGTGTGGGGTCCGAAAGCGCGCGAGGTATTGCAGTCCATTACAGAAGCCGATTTTTCCGATAAAGCATTTCCGTTCGCCACTTGCCAGTGGGTTGATTTCGGCACGGTAAACGTGCTCGCGTCGCGCATTTCGTACGTCGGCGAGCTCGGTTGGGAATTGTACGTGCCGTTCGAGCAGGGCGCGCGTTTGTGGGACATGGTGCGGGAAGCCGGACAAAAATTCGGCATCGCGCCCGTCGGCATCGGCGTGTATGCGGTGACCGGGCGTTTGGAAAAAAGTTATCGCCTGTACGGCGCGGAACTCGAACAAGAATACAATCTCGTCGAAGCGGGCATGGCGCGCGCCAAGGTCAAGGAACAGGATTTTATTGGCAAAGCAGCGTACATGAAACAACGCGCGAATCCGCCCGCCGCGTTGTTGTGCTCGCTCACGGTAGACGACAACACTTCCGCCTCGGGCATCAAACGTTTCATGCAAGGACGCGAGCCGATTCTCACATTGGACGGCGGACCGATTGAGGACGCGCGCGGGCGACGTTCGTACGTCACCAGCGCGGGCGCGGGTCCCACGCTCGGCAAATATATTCTGATGAGCTACCTGCCGCCCGCATACGCCAAGGTCGGGACGAAACTCAAGGTCGAGTATTTCGGCGAGCAGTATCCCGTCACCGTCGCGGCAGTAGGTGCGACACCGCTGCTGGACCCGGAAAACAAGCGAATCAAAGGTTAGAAATTAGAAGTTAGAAGTTGGAGGTTGGATGTTGGAATCCAACTTCTAACTTCTACCCTCCAACTTCCAAATAATGAACATCCTCGTCTGCATCAAACGCGTTCCGGCGACCGGCGGAAAAATTACACTCACACCCGACGCGCAAGAAATTGACGCGCGCATGTTGGGATTCACCATCAGCCCACACGAAGAATGCGCGGTGGAAGAAGCCGTGCGCCTCGTGGAAAAACACGGCGGCGCGGCGACGGTGCTCACGCTCGGTCCAAATGGGGCGACGGAACAATTGCGCGACGCGATGTCCATCGGCGTCGAGCGCGCGATCCATCTCGAAACCGACGGGCGCGAGTTTGACCCTATCGCGACGACGAACGCAATTGTGAATGCGATTCGCGGCGATGGGACAAATTACGATGTGCTGTTGTTTGGGAATGAAGCGGCGGACACGGGCGATTTCCAAGTCGGCGTGCGCGTGGCGTATGCGTTCGGTTATCCGTGTGTTACGGGCATCAAAGAGCTTGCAGTGAACGGCAACAAGGTCACGGCGAAACGTGAGGTGCCGGGCGGCTGGGAAATTTTCGAGGTGCTCATGCCTGCGGTCATCACGGTCAAAGAAGGCATCAACTTGCCGCGTTACCCCTCGCTGCCCGGACGTTTGAAAGCGAAAAAGAAACCCATTGCGACCTCACAGCCCGCGTGGCAAGACGGCGGCTTGGAAAAAATAAAATTGATGACGCCGCCCGAAGAAGCGCATCAAGTGGAGATCCTCGGCAAAGGGGCAGAAGCCGCGCCCAAGGTTGTGGATTTGTTGGAGCGGCTTGGTCTGTTATGAACTCGCGTCGTAACCGACGCACCGAATCTTTGCGCGAACTTCGCGCGACGAATCTACGCGAATTTTGTTTCTTGATTCGCGAAGATTCGTGGAGATTCGCGGTTGCTAAGAAATGATTCTCACATATATCGAACAAGATAGAGAAAAAGTCAACGAAGCATCGTTTGAAGCGCTGACGCTCGCGCGGCAACTCGCGGAGCAGACCAACGCGCCGCTGCACGCCATCACCATCGGCAGCGCGGCAGATGAACTGGTGGAACGCCTCGGCGCGTTCGGCGTACGCACACTGCACGTTGCGTCAAGTGAAGCGCTATCGGCTGGGAATACAGCCGTCGAATACGCGCCCGCCGCGTACGCCCAAAGCATCGTCGAAATCATCCACGCGCAAAAACCCGCTGCGGTGCTCGCGGCGGGCAGCGAGCGCGGCAACGAAATCATGGCGCACGTCGCGGCGAAAACCAATTTGCCGATGGCAGCCAACTGCATCGAGGTGCAAGCCGGCGACGCGTACATCGTGACGCGTCAACGCTGGGGCGGCAGCTTGTTCGAACAAGCCAAGCTCAAAGGTGCGACCAAGTTACTCACCGTTGCTCCCAATTCCATCCCCGTAGTGACGAATTCATTCGTCGCGCAAACCGTGGGAACGAATAAATTCGTTACTACGTTGTCTGAAAATGATTTACGCACGCGCATCATCTCGCGCGTCGAAACCTCTTCAGGCAAAGTGTCGCTCGGCGAAGCGCGCGTGGTCGTCGGCGGCGGGCGCGGTGTGGGCAGCGCGGAAGGTTTCAAAATTCTGGAAGAGCTCGCGGATTTGCTCGGCGGTGCGGTGGGCGGTTCGCGCGTCGTCACCGGACTCGGCTGGCGTCCGCACGCCGACCAAATCGGACAAACGGGCAATCGCATTCAACCGGAACTGTACATCTCGTGCGGCGTCAGCGGCGCGATTCAACATCTGGTCGGCGCGAAAGGCGCAAAACACATCCTCGCCATCAACACCGACCCCGACGCGTCCATCATGTACAAAGCCGATTACGCGGTGATCGGCGATTTGCACCAGGTGGTGCCGGCGATTAGCGCGGAGATGCGGAAAAGGCGGGGGTAAGAAACCGCGAATCTGCGCAAATCTGCGCGAATCCAAGTTTTCTGTTCGCATCGGCCATGTCCTACAAAGCAAAACGCGTTCCTGCGAAAATCGGGAACGCGTTTTAGTTTGCGGGAGGTTAAATCGCAAATTCAATCACTTGTAGAGGTATTTGATTTCTCCTTCGCGAATATCATAAATTTGAAAACACATGTCTTGACCTGACCAGAGTTCAATATGCTTTTCATAAAACTTTTCCATAGTCCAGTCCTCACCAACTGCTTCCTCCAGAAACTCCTTGCATTTCAAATCGCGCTCCGCATATTCATCCGCGTGAACAATTCCCCATCCACAAAGAAGGTCAAACAACACGTCAGTTTCATCTTCACCAGAAAACTGTTGGGTGAAATCATCTTCCATTTCACCATAGTGTCGTTCATACCATACGAGAAAGGTTTTCACTCTGTCCTCCTTCACTCAGCGCCGCTATTGAACCTCACGAGTTTTTCCCAATCCACAGTTCCGTTCTCATCGCAAAACTCAATCGTAAATTCGCGGACATAGCGATTGAGGGCATCGTCGTAATCATCTTGGTAATCTTTGCGATGTTGCTTTATGACCTCTGAATCCATCAAGCGTACGAGCTTGAGATAAAAATCCGAATCCCCTGTAAGCTCATGCCAAAATTTTTGTCCCGAAACATCACGATAATTTTGTCTGTTGTTTGGAAGCGTTTGTTTTTTTCCATAGCAATGTCCAAGAACGGGGTCAAATTGCTTTCGCAATTTGATAACACGTCGTCGCAAGGACGCAAATTCTTCGCTTTGTTTTTTCACTTGGCTCGCGTTGTAAGGATTTGGGCCCGATTTGACCGCGATGGCGATATAACGATCATCCGTTTCGATGGCAATATCTACCCCTTCACTTGGGGAAACTGTCCCGCCCGAGACTTCGCGTGCGATAGGTTCAAAAAAGACATCGCCGAACAGCGTTTCGTCCGAAGAACTCAAATATGCTTGAAGAATTCCCTCAACAATTTCTTGTGCTTTTCGAGTTCCGATTGCCTTATAAAGATATGGATTTTTTCGGAGCAGAATCTGTTTCAGCTTGAGAGTTGCGAGCTTTTGCGTTCTGCGATGATAAAAATCATCCAGCGATCTGGCAATGAGCTGCTGTAGTTCTTCAGGATCAATCATTTCTTGCGCCTCTTTCCTGAATAGGATTCAGCTTTTTCCTCAAGCAACATTCGTTGTGGTTCAAGTATCGCATTTGCAAGATTCACGTATTCTTCTTTGATTTCGATTCCGATGTAATGACGCTTTAACTTTTCTGCGGCGCGTGCAGTCGTTCCAGAACCCATGAACGGATCAAGAACAACATCGCCTTCTTGCGTGAACAGCTTAATAAACCACATCGGCAATTCGACGGGAAAAACTGCGCTGTGCTTTTTGTTTGACACTTCGGTTGCCAGATGCAAGACATTGGTTGGGTACACCTTTTCGCGCCCAATCCAATTCGCGACACGCTTCCCGAAACCACTCTGTGAACGCGACTCATCCCGCACTATATCATTTTTAGTCAATTTCTTGAGCCGCTTTTCCGCCCATTCACCCATCGGCACCATCACGGCTTCCTGATACATCTTGAAGTTTTTTTGTTTTGTAAAATGAAAGCAATGTTCCCATGAATCGCGGAACCGATTGGGCCATTTTCCTGGGTACGAATTTTTTTTGTGCCAGCAGTATTCCTCGACCCACAACCAACCCTGCTTTCGCATCTCGATCACAAGTTCCATCACATACGTTCCCCGCTCGCCATCAATGACGCGTTCTTTGATATTCAAGATGAACGAACCTTCGGGCTTGAGTACGCGCTTTAGCTCTGCCGAAATCGGCAGGAACCATTCCACATATTCTTCCGGCGCAACTCCACCATAAGTATGCTTGCGCCGGTCCGCATACGGCGGCGACGTTACAATCAAATCTACACATTCATCTGGCAGTGTCGGCAAAATGTCGTGGCAATCGCCGTGATGAATAATGTCGGTAAGTAATGTGGACTGTTTCATATTGAGCACGCAAGATTTTACCACACTCTGTTTACAACGGTCGCAGAAGATTCGAGTGCCGTCCAAGTTGCGGCGTTGCAAGACCCCAAGTGTTTTTGCCTCACGGCGCGACTCGATGGGCACTCTCGTTGCAAAACACTTGGGGTCTGGATGACGCAGATTCGCGGTTCCCTCCCGTACGCAAAACAAAAACGCGTCCCCGCCTCAACCGGGACGCGTTTTGCATTTCATCACACGCGCGCGTTCAAATAAACACAACCTGCGCGCCGTCGGTCATGTCCATGAAATCTCCGGCAGTCACGAGTGCTTCATTGCTTTGGCTACCAGTTCCTAATCCGCACGCCGACCAAATCGGACAGACCGGCAATCGTATTCAACCCGAACTGTATATCTCGTGCGGCGTCAGCGGCGCGATTCAGCACATGGTCGGCGCGAAGGGCGCAAAACATATTCTCGCCATCAACACCGATCCAGAAGCATCCATCATGTACAAAGCCGATTATGCCGTGATTGGGGACTTGCATCAGGTTGTGCCTGCGATCAGTGCCGAGATAAGGAAACGGCGGAAAAGGTAAGTAGTTATTCTGCCAGAGCTAATATCTCCTTCGTCACTTGCTCCAGTTTTCTTGCGTGGGCTTTGGCGCGCGCCGCCATTATCATGTCGGGCGGCAGCCACGTCGCCAAGTCCGTCAGCCAACATGCCACGTTATCTTTCGTCGCCCGATCGGCGGTAGGGCTATTTAGCACAAAAGCGGCGAGCTCTGCCGCCCGTACGCCATCGCCATTCGCCAACAGCGCGGCAAACTCTGACAGAATTTCCATCGTCGTTGTCGTACTATTCCGCTCTAACGCGATCCGCAGTGCCTCGGTAAAATAATTCTTTGCCTCCGACTGTTTCCGTGTTCGGGTCGCCAAAATACCAAGCTTGTTTAGCACACCGGCGATGCCGAGCTGGTCACCGACCTGGCGATGCATGTCGAGACTTTCCTCTAACAGGTGCTGTGCCTCATCATATTCTCTTAGATAAATTGCCGTCTTGCCGAGATTCGCGAGAACGAGCGCAATGGCGAAACGGTCTCCGACCTCGCGGCGAAGCACCAGACTCTCCTGAAAACATTGCCATGCCTCGTGAAACTTTCCCTGCGAACGCGCGGTGACGCCAAGGTTGTTGAGCGCCATCGCGACGCCGTAGCGATCGCCGAGGACTTGATATGCGGCGACGCTTTCTTGCAAAAGTCGTCTTGCTTCGTCGTACTCGCCGAGGTCGCCGACTGCGTTGCTCAATGTATTCAACGACGCGGCGATACCGCGCGGGTCGCCGACACGGCGATATAGCGCCAGACTCTCGCGATACATCCGTTCGCTGGCTTGATGATCCCCATCCAGTGCGGACGCGATTTGCCCCAACCACCTGAGCGTGTCCGCAGTTCCATGTACATTTTGCTCGGCGCGATGGAGTGCCAATCCTTCTTGAAGGTACTTGTGCGCTTCGACTAACTCTCCCTGCCGAAAGGCAATCGCACCCAATTCGGTGAGTGCAAAGGCGCGTGTGCGACGTGTTTCCAAACTATTCTCCGGCAGCTTGGCGAGTGATTTCTCTGTCACCGCGCGCGCCTGTTCGAATTGCCCGAGCAATTCGAGAAAGGATGCCTGTCGCGCGAGAATTTGGGCGAGCAGAATCGGATGCGACGAGGACTCGAGCACTTGCGCGGCGCGCTCAAATGCGTAGGCGCCTTCCTTAAAGTGGCTGCGAATCCGGAGAAAGAGAAACTGGCTCTCGAAGGATTGAGCAATCTCCGCCACGCGACCTTGCGCGACCGCCCATTTCCACATCGCGCGTACGTTGTCCATTTCTTGCGCAATGGCTTGAAGCGCGGCAAGTTGTCCTTTGCCCTTCAAGTCTGCTTCGCGCGCTTGCAGAAACGCGGCATAGTACGCGCCGTGCGCGTCGAGCGTCGCGTTGGTCTCACATTCGCTCTGGCGCAACTTGTCCTCGCCGTACTGCCGCACGAGTTCGTGGATTTCGTACCGACCCGCCGGCGTACGATGCAGTAACGAGTGATTTACCAACGTCGCCAAAGTTTGGAGCGACGCGCCTGCGACACGCTCCGCTGCTTCCCGTGTGAATCCACCGCGAAACAAGGATACCTTGCGGAACACGCATTGGGCTTCCGAGTCGAGGCGGTTGTATGAATAATCAAAGACGACGCGCAGATTGCGATGCCGTTCGGGTATTCCGCCCAGCGTTGTGGCGAGAATTCCCAAATCGCGTTCGATCTCTTGGGCAATCTCTTCGGACGCCAGTACGCGCACCCACGCCGACGCAAGCTCGATGCCGAGGGGCATTCCTTCCACCAATTGGCAAATGCGTTCAACGCCGCGTGCTTCGCGCTCAAGCCCAAAACTCCAATGCACGCGCCGCGCGTTTTGGACAAAGAGCTGCACCGCGCCATAGTCTTCGAGTTTCATCTCGACAGAACGGTTCGTTTCAGGATACGGCAACCCGCCAAGATCGAGCACTTGCTCTTCGCGCACGTTCAACCACTCGCGCGAAGTGACAAGCAGTTTGACACACGGCGCGTGCGTCAAAATCTCTCGCAAGAGGGCGAACTGATTCTTTAGATGCTCAAAGTTGTCCAGCACGAGCAAAAGGTTCTTGTCGCGCAAAAAATTGAGCAGCTGCGTTTTGGCATCCTGACTACCTTGAAAGCCAAAGTTGAGGGCTTGCGCGAACGCCGCGACCAGCAGCTCGGGACCGACTGCGGCGAGTGGGACAAAATACGCACCGTGCGAAAACCGCGCGCCGTGTACCAGTGCGCCGTGAATCGCCAGGCGCGTCTTGCCCATCCCGCCGGGACCGACGATAGTGAGCAGACGCGCATCGTCTTTATCGAGCCATTGTGCGAGGCGCGCTAATTCTTCTTCGCGTCCGATGAACGGCGTCGTAGGAAGATGAGCGGCGAGATTTCCAAACCCGGGCTGAGGCGGTGCGGACAAGAATTGGTTTGTCCTGATGGCTTTGTACAACTCGGTCGTCTCTGTTTGCGGAGACGCGCCCAATTCGCGCTCCAGTCGTTCGACCAGTTCCTGATAGGATTGCAACGCCGCGGCGCGGTGACCTGACAGCCCGTACAATTCCATCACGCGCCGCGCCGCCACTTCGTCGAACGAGTCGAGCGATTGCCAACTACACGCATATTCAAGCGCCGACGCGAAATTTCCGCGGTCGCGGTACCCACGCGACAACCGCTCCAACACGCTCGCCAACTCGTGGCGCAGCGTTTCAGTCTGAAGCCGCTGCCACTCTTCAAACTCCGGACCCGCGCCGATGTTAAAACCGGCAAGAAAATCGTCGCAACACAGCGCCGCGGCTTGCGCCAATTCCTCCAAGCAGGCACGGCAAATCACCTCCGGCGCATGCCCATGCAACCCGCACGCGTTGATATGGCGGTGGAACTCCACAACATCAATCGTGACTTCAGGATGTTCCACGAATGCGACATCGTCGCGCGTAAGGTCCAAACTGGCACGGCAGAGTACTCTGTTCAGTTCGTACAAGGTATTTCGGAGCGCGCCGCGCGCGTGGGTGTGATCGTACTCAGACCACAACAGCGCGGCGAGCGATTCACGACTATGGCGGCGTGGAGTGAGGACGAGGAAAGCGAGGAGTGCGATCGCCTTGCGCGTACTGATTTCGATTGGCTTGGCGTTGCGCTCGAGGCGCGGCGCGCCGAACAAAGCCACTCTCACAGGGGACACGAAAGTTTTCTCTCGCAAAAGATTGTATCACCAGCCACAGAATCATGCAATTGCCTCCTGCTATCGGGCGAATGGAATTCGCAACAACGTGCGATGCGCTGCATCGTGAGCAAATCTCGACCTACGTCGAATGGGTGTCCAAAAACGTGACGCACACCCCGCTCGCCATGACGATCTCATGACGATGGTGGGCTAGACTGCTGGGGCAAAGTGTGGTTGCAAGATCAGGCGCATCCATTTCGAGCGATGTGAGGTGACAATGGCAGTCTATATGGCAGATCGTTGTCTACCGGGAATCACGCGCGAGGACTTGGAGGCAGCACAAAGAGCGGCAATCGCGACGAGCCAGCGCTTTACCGCGCAGGGCAAACCGGTGCGTTACATCCACAGCATCTGGGTCCCGAGCGTAGCGCATGTCATGTCCATGTTTGAGGCGGAGAATCCCCAAGTGGTGCGCGATGTGAACGAAGCGGCGGGCATTCCGTTTACGCGCATCATCGAGGTGTTCGATCTCGTACCGTAAAAATGGTAAGCGTTTAGGTGTCATTTCGAGATAGTCAGCCCGTGTGGGCTATGTGAGCAAGAGGACTGTCATATCGAGCGGGGCGAGATATCTCAGTCCCTTCGATATGACAAGTCCTGTGCAGCATTTTTTGCGACGAGAAATCTCTGGTCCAACCGAGATTTCGCACGCGAACTCCGCGTGAGCAAAATAACGCTCGATATGACAAATTGGGCTGAACGGTTACTCAAGCAAAAGGAGAAGAGAAATGAAAAAACAAACACGTGTTCTTGCCATCATGACGGTGCTCGCGCTGGGCGCGCTTTTGTGCATGTTCGCTCTCGGCGATGCAACACCACAGACGCAAGCACAAGGTCCGGAGGGTTCCGAGGCAATTCAAACCAATTGGCTTTTGAAAGGCAACAAAACAACCGCGACTTCCTTTTTGGGTACCAAAAATAATCAGCCGCTGATCTTCAAGACGAACAAAGTGGAGCAGATGCGCATTGACACTGCGGGCAAAGTCGGGATTGGCACGGCGAGTCCGTCGGCGCGTGCGGAGATTGCAGTGGCGAATGAAGACGACCTCGCGCTGCGCCTGTTGTCCGGACCCAATGCCTTTCTCGATATTAAGCCGTCTGGGGCAACTCAAACAATTTTTGACACAGTGAATAATCGAAATATGGTATTTTCACTGGGCACGGGTCGAACGGAAATCAATGTGAGTGCCGAAGGCAATCCCGCGTTGCGGATGTTGGTCGGTCCGAACGCTTTCCTCGACGTGAAACCAACAAATACCGGCGGCAAATTTCAAACTGTGTTGGACACGGTAAATAATCGCGATCTCGTGGTCTTAACCGGGAGCGGCAACGTCGGCATCGGGACGACGAGTCCGGCTTATACACTCAACGTCATCGGCAGCGCGAGCATTCAAAAGGGCTTGAGCAGCATCCCCCTTGCACTTGCCGCGTTTCAAGCGCACAACGGGGGCACGAGTGGTGAAGCAGCATTGTTCCGCACCGAGAGCGCCGCGAATCCGAACGCCGTACTGAAATCGGTCAAGGAGGCGGGTGGCACCAACGACTTTTTCAAGTGCGCCAGGCACAACGCCAATAACACCGAGACGCAATTGTGCCACATTGATACCAACGGGACATTTCACGCCGGCTCGGATTTTGCCGAAGCGCTCGCAGCAAAGGGCGGCAAGTCCGGTTATGAACCCGGCGACGTGGTTGTCCTCGGTACCGATCCGCGCAGCACCGTCGAGAAATCCAATCATCCTTATGATGTCCATGTTGTAGGTGTCTATTCGACTCGACCCGCGGTGCTCGGCGAGGACGCTGGGAGCCAAACGGGACTTGATAATATTCCCGTCGCGGTCATCGGTATCGTGCCCACCAAAGTGACAGCAGAAAATGGCGCGATCCAACGAGGTGATTTGCTCACTACCTCCTCGACGCCCGGTTATGCCATGAAGGCAAGACCGATGTTGATCAACGGCGTGGAGATTTATCCGCCGGGCACAATTTTGGGCAAAGCATTGGGGTCTTTGGAATCCGGCACAGGCATGATTCCGGTGCTGATTACCCTGCGGTAAATGCGATACGACAGCGCATCGTGGGTGTGCATCAGAGTTTTGGGTCAGCGCGCATTCACACAGCGGGCGATTCAACCCATGGTCGGCGCGAAGGGCGCAAAACATATTCTTGCCATCAACACCGACCCCGACGCGTCCATCATGTACAAAGCCGATTACGCGGTGATTGGCGACTTGCACCAAATCGTGCCGGCGATTAGTGCAGAGATAAAAAAGCGGCGCGGTTAAGATTTATCGTGTCAACAAAAAACTCGCCGCGAATTGCGGCGAGTTTTTTGTTGACACAAATTTGTCTCTCTCATCAAATAAACACAACCTGCGCGCCGTCGGTCATATCCATGAAATCTCCGGCAGTCACAATCGCTTCCACGCCTTCGACGAAATCTTCTTTCCTTAACCCCATCATGTCCACCGTCATTTTGCACGCGTACAATTTCGCGCCCGCGTCGGCGAGCATTTGCAGATATTCGCGCACGGACGGCACGTCTATTTTTGCCATTTTGTCTTTCATCAATTTCGTGGCGAACGCGGTCATGCCGGGCAGCGCGCCCATGATTTGCGGAATGCCGAGATTGCCCGTGTCCACGCCCATCATGCTCATCTTCATGCTCGGATTGCCCACCGGCGCGAGTTCGAGATGATCCACGCGGTGCTTGTTGATAATGTCCAGACCCCAGAACGTGAAAAAGATCGTCACGTCAATCCCATTGCCCAATGCCGCCCAGCCCATCACCAGCGCGGGATACGCCATGTCGAGCGAACCTTTGGAGCAAATAAACGCAATGTGACGCGGCTTGTCTTCTTGTTTCACGACGAACGTCGGTGTAGTCGCGGTTGCAGTTGCTGTGACCATTTTGATTTCTCCTTGGCAAGAAAACGCGTTATAAAAATTTTTGTTACGGCGTACCAAAAATTTTTATACTCGTTAAACACACCCTTCCGGTTTGCCCAGCCCCGAAATTTTCGCGACCTTTTTTGCCGGACCTTTCGGGAACAACGTGAACATGTCTTTGGTCAAAACACCCGCGGCGGTCGTGATGCGGCGCAGCGTCGGCGCTTTGCCCGAACTCACGCCGTCCTGTCGGCAAAAATCAATCACTTTCCAATGTTGCAGTGAGAGTTCGGGAATGCCTTCTTCTTTGGCAATCTCGACGGCAATCTCTTTGTCCCATTCCTGCGGATCGGTCATGAACCCTTCGTCGTTCACATGGATTTGATGTCCGGCGATATTTTTCGTAGCCATTTTTATTTTCCTCCTGCGTTAGTGCGATAGTGCGATAGTGCGATAGTGCGATTTGCGATACGCGATTCGCTAAACGCACCTTTCCAACTTCCAATTTCCAATTTCTAATTTCTAATTTTTCGATGGTTCCGCTTGCGCGCCGACGACGCTCATGACGCGCATCGTGAGCGCGAGACCGCGCTTTACGTTCGGATCGCGCATTTGTTTGAGCAGCGCGGGGAATGAGGTATCTACGGGCTGCTCGATTTCTTTTTCCGCGACGCGCAAGATATTGTGGACAAACTGCATGATTTCGGGCTGCGTCATGCCTTTGACGACGTTGAGAATGAGCACGATATTCTCGCCCAATTTTTTCACGTCCTCTTCGGTGAACGAAGTAACGATATTGTCGGCAATTTGCATGCCGCCTTGCGCGAACATGAAATAGCCCTTTTGCTCCATCCTTTGCAGCGTGTCCACCGCTTTGGCGAATGCCTGATCGCCGAGCGGCATCAGCGTGTCTATCAATTCCGACATACTTTCCATTTGATCCAACATGCGCTCCAACATCGGCGTATTGCGCAGCAGCCGTTTGAACAAACGCAGCATGTCGTTCAAATCCACGTACTCTTGCACCTCTGCTAATTGTTCCGTCGCCAAACGAAATGCGTCGTTCGCCACCGGCGCGAGGTCATGCACCAATTCCGCGCGGTCTTGGCGCGCGCGTTCCGCCTGCTGTGCCTGCGCGGTCAGATACGCCACTTGCTGTGTGAGTAAATCAATTTTATGATTCAATTCCGCCAGCGATGTTTCCATTCCATTTCCCTGCATATTCGTTGGCATTGTCGCAATCACATTTCACCTCTCACTGTTCTCGGAACCAAACGAATAAATTCGTTACTACGTTTCACGTTTCACGTTTCACGTTTCACGTTTCACGTTTCACGTTTCACGTTTCACGTTTCACGTTTCACGTTTCACGTTTCACGTTTCACGTTTCACGTTTCACGTTTCACGTTTCACGTTTCACGTTT
>JACQWQ010000044.1:0-19772 GCA_016209205.1 Chloroflexota bacterium | reverse complement strand
GTTTCACGTTTCACGTTTCACGTTTCACGTTTCACGTTTCACGTTTCACGTTTCACGTTTCACGTTTCACGTTTCACGTTTCACGTTTCACGTTTCACGTTTCACGCCTCACGTTTCACGTTTGACGCTTCACGTTTGACGTTTGCCATCTGCCATCTGCTATTTGCTATTGGCAATTTGCGATACGCGATACGCTAATTCTTCCACTTGCCCGCCATGCTCATACGCGCGGGCAGCGGCAATTCTTGCCCTTTAAGCAAAACGTTCCAATACATCCAGCGGAACATCATCTTGCCCCAATGGTTCGCTTCTGATTCTTCAAGCAGTGAAAACGGACCGACGCCGGGCAGCGGATACATGCCGGGCAGCGGCTCGGTGTCGTAATTGAAATCAATCAGCAAGCCCTTGCCGAAACCCGATTCGATGAAACAATTCGCGTGCCCGTCGAACGTCGGGAGCAATTGCAGACCATCCGCATAGCGCACAAAATTTTCCGCAAAGCAGTCCACCGCAAAGTGCGCGACCGAACCGGCTTTGGAAGTCGGCAGCGCCGCCGCGTCGCCCAACGCGAACACGTTCGGATATTTCGGCGAGATGAATGTGTGTGGATCAACCGCGACGTAATTCAATTCATTGCCCATTTCGGAACGCGCGATCACGTCGTCGCCCATATTGAGTGGAATGCTCACGAGCAAATCGTATTCGATTTCGCGTTCGTCGTACGACACAATCTTTTTTGCGTCGGGATCAACGTGCTCGATCATGAATTCGGGTTCGATCTTGACGCCCTTGCGTTCCAAAATATCGCCGAGGTGTTTCGACGCAATCGGTTTGGTAAACGCGCCGGGCAGCGGCGTCGCATAAATCAATTCCACGCGGTCGCGCATGGCTTGCTCGTGAAAGAACCAATCGGCGAGCATCGTAAATTCGAGCGGCGCGACGGGGCACTTGATCGGATTTTCGACGATGTTGATGACCATGCGCCCGCCTTGCCACGTACGCAAATGTTTCGCCAGCGCGAGCGCGCCTTCGATGGTATAAAAATCGAAAATGGTTTTGTGCCATGACACGCCATCACGCATACTGCTTGCGCGGAGTTCGCGCGACGAGTCGCGGGTGCGTGATGGTGTGTCATCATGCTCTTGCAAACCTGCGGTCTGTTCGGGGTGCGTGCGTGTGCCGGTCGCAATCACGAGAAAATCGTAATTCAAATAACGATTGTCCTTGACCAATTTCACGCGATTGTGATCGGGTTCGATCACCTCAATCGGCGACACGATGAATTCGACGCCGCTCGGCAAAAAATCGCGTCTCGGTTTCACCACGTCGCTTTTGCTGTACATGCCGAACGGAATAAACAAAAAGCCCGGTTGGTAATAGTGCGTTTCGTTTTGATCCACGATAGTGATTTGCCATTCGTCCGAATCAAGCAAACGATGCATCCGATTCGCCGCCATCGTCCCCGCCGTACCCGCGCCGAGAATGAGTAATTTCTTCATAGCAACGTTCTCCTGTTTATCGCGTATCGCGTATCGCCTGTCGCGTATCGCGTATCGCGTATCGCCTGTCGCGTATCGCGTATCGCCTGTCGCGTATCGCGTATCGCGTATCGCCTATCGCGTATCGCCTATCGCGTATCGCCTGTCGCGTATCGCCTATCGCGTATCGCCTGTCGCGTATCGCCTGTCGCGTATCGCCTATCGCGTATCGCGTATCGCGTATCGCCCACGCATGACGTTTGACGTTTCACGTTTCATGTTTGACGTTTCACGTTTCATGTTTGACGTTTCACGTTTCATGTTTGACGTTTCACGTTTCATGTTTGACGTTTCACGTTTCACGTTTGACGTTTCACGCTCTACGCAATCGCCTTTGCCAGCGTCGCGCTGCGATTCAAATTGTCGTTCAGCACCTGACGCAAAAGGTCGAGCGCCTCAAGTATCTTGTCATTGGTCAACGAGTAATAAACGTTCATGCCGTCGCGTCGCGCGGCGACCAAATTGCGTTCGCGCAAAATTTTCAGATGACGCGACACGGTTGCCTGCGGCAGCTGCAATGTTTCGGCGAGTTGATTGACCGTCGTCGCGCCCTCGCGCAAGGCGTACAACAGCGCAATGCGTTTCGGGTCGGCAAGCCCTTCGCAAATCTGGGCGTGCAGTTCGTCAATTTCGCGAAGCAGTTGTGGATTCATGGGCTGGGCTCCTTACCTTATGCGCAATTCCATATATCCTCTTTCGCATACAAAATTAAATGCGAATGGTCTAAATCAAGCCTAAATACAATAGCAGAGATGGTGTAATTTTTCACAAGTACAAGAGATTCCATTGCTTAAACTAGTAACTTGTCGTATAATTTGAAAAACAACGGAAAAAGCGCAAAAATCGCATGTCAGTACGCAACGCTCTTTTAGGATTGCTTGCCCAGCGCCCGCGCCACGGGTATGAATTGCACGCGGCATTCGAAGCCGTCGTGGGCGGCGAACAGAACTGGGATGTCAAACCCGCGCAGATTTACACGACGCTGGCGCGGTTGGAAGAAAGCGGGCTGGTTGTCGAAAATTCAGTCGAGCAGGGCAGCGGTCCCGAAAAGCGCGTCTATGCACTGACGAACGCGGGACGCTCTGCCCTGACCGAATGGTATCAAGCCGCCGTCGAGCGCGAGCATCAACGCGACGAATTTTTCATCAAATTGATGTTGTGTTTTGCCACACCGGCGGTGGATCCGCAGCAAGTGATTCAGACGCAGCGCGCCAAACTGTTTCAAGATTTGCACGCCGTCACCGTTCAACGCAGCCGCTTGAATGCGCGTCTCGAACTGGCAAAGATTTTGCTGCTCGACAAGACCATCATGCACCTCGAAGCCGACTTGCGCTGGCTCGATATGATTCAAGCGCGTTTGACTGAAATTCAGCGCCAACCGCTGCCCGAACCCGAACCACGCCCGCGCGGCAGACCGCGAAAGATTTCTGATTGATGATTGTTGATTTATGATTGCAACGCGTGTTGATGTTTTTCAAATCAAAAATCAACAATCATAAATCAAAAATTCCTACTCATGTCTCTTGTCCAAACGCAAGAATTAACCAAAGTGTACGGCGCGGGCGATACAGCCGTGACCGCGCTCGATCATGTGAACGTACATGTGAATCCCGGTGAATTCGTCGCGGTGATGGGTCCGAGCGGCTGCGGCAAATCTACGCTGCTGCACCTCGTCGGCGGGCTGGATCGTCCGACCTCGGGGCGCGTGTGGATTGAAGACACATCGCTCGGCGATTTGAACGACGATAAATTGACCGAGCTGCGCCGCCGCAAAATTGGATTTGTGTTTCAATTTTTCAATCTCATTCCCGTGCTCGACGCGACGGAAAACGCCGCGCTGCCGCTCACGCTCGACGGTACGAGCCCGGGCGACGCGAAAAAAAAGGCGCGCGCTTGGTTGACGCGCGTCGGTTTGGGAAATCGTTTGACGAGTCGTCCCGATCAATTATCGGGCGGCCAACAGCAGCGCGTTGCCATCGCGCGTGCGCTCGCGGCAGAACCCGCGCTCGTGCTCGCCGACGAACCGACGGGCAATCTCGACACGCACTCGGGGGATGAAATCGCGGGACTGCTGCGCCAAGTTTCGGATGAGTGGCAGCGTGCAGTTGTAATGGTCACGCACGACCCGCGCATTGCCGCGTACGCCGACCGCATTGTATTTCTCAAAGACGGTCGCGTGGTAGACGACACCAAATTGAAACAAGATGGCTCGGACAATACGCAAATGGTCACGGGCAAGATGCACGCGTTGGCGGAGTAAGACTATGCCTATTCAATTCACACTCGCAGCGCGCTATTTGTGGGGACGCAAGCTGCGAACTTTTCTCACAACCCTCGCGATTGTGTTTGGGGTGCTCGTCATTTTCAGCATGAACATCCTCTTGCCGACGATGCTGCAAGCATTTCAATCGTCCATTCTCACGGCATCGGGGCAAGTAGATTTGACGATCACGCACAAATCCGGCGAAACGTTTTCGACGCGCGTGCTGGATCAGGTGGAAAATGTTTCCGGCATTCGCGCCGCGTCGGGCACGCTCGAACGCCCTGTCAATATCCCGACAAACTTTTTTCGTCAGGGCAATGTCGGCGCGGTTTCGCTGATCGGACTGGAACCGAAAGCCGCGCAAGCACTGCGCGATTATTCCGTTCAAGCGGGACGCTTTCTCCGCAGCGGCGATACGAATGCGGCGGTCATTACCGCCGGACTCGCCGACGCGGTGGGTCTGAAACTCGGCGACGAATTGCCCGTTCCCACCGCGCAAGGTGTGGTGCGTTTCAAAATCGTGGGCATTCGCCCCGCGCAGGCGCTGCCCGGCAATGAGCCGGTGTATGTGCCGTTGGCGCAAGCGCAAAAAGTTTTGAGCTTGCCAAATCGCATCAACACGATCCAAGCCAATTACAATACGAACGATGCCGCACCGCGCGCGGTGATCGAGCAAACCATTCAGAACATACTGGGCAGCGAATATCAACTCGGCGGCTTGGGCAGCAGTTCCGAATTATTTGCGAGCATCGGCTTGGCGCAGCAAGGATCCAACCTGTTCGGATTTCTCGCGCTGTTCATGGGCGGCTTTGTCATTTTCAATACGTTTCGCACCATCGTCGCCGAACGCCGCCGCGACATTGGAATGCTGCGCGCGGTCGGCGCGAGCCGCCGTACGATTGTGGCATTGTTTCTCGCCGAAGGTTTGTTGCAAGGCATCCTCGGCACCGCCATCGGCATCGGTATGGGCTATCTCGCGGGAGTGGGCATCACATCGCTGATGAGCGGCATGTTCGAACAATTCTTGCACGTCCAGATGGGCGCGCCGGTGGTCGAACCGTCCTTGCTCATTATCACTACCCTGCTGGGCATTGGTGTAACGTTGTTTAGCGGATTGCTGCCTGCATGGAACGCGAGCCGCGTTACACCGCTCGAAGCACTGCGTCCATCTGTCGCGGACGTAGAAGCGCGCAAGCCGTGGAGCAAAGCTAATATCGCAGGCGCGGGGTTGATTGTCATTGCCATTCTCGGATTGCTTTCGAACAATATCGCGTTCGTCGCGCTCGGCGGGTTCGCTTTTCTCATCGGTCTGGTGTTGATTGCGCCGGTGCTGGTCAAACCGCTCGCAAATATCTTTAGCGCGGTCTTGGGCGTCATCTTTGCGCGTCAAGGCACGGCGTCGCTGGCGCAAGGCAATCTCACGCGGCAACCTTCGCGCGCGGCGATTACGGCGAGCGCGACGATGATTGGTTTGGCGATCATTGTAGCGGTAGTCGGCGTCATGGTCAGCATCACGGGCGGCATTTACAGCGTGCTGGAAAAAAGTTTGGGCAGCGACTATTTGTTGATTCCACCATCCCTCGGCGTGTGGTCGAGCGACGTCGGCGCGGATGCCGCGCTGGCAGACCGTTTGCGCTCGGTGTACGGCGTCGGCGTGGTCAGTACGCTGCGTTTTGCTTCCACCACGGTGAATGATGAGCAGGTCAATCTGTTGGGCGTTGACCCGGTTGCCTTTCCGCAAGTGTCGGGGCTGAACTTTACCGAAGGCGATCCACATGACGCGTTCGCGCAATTGGCGCAGGGACGCAATTTAATTGTCAACGGCATGACGGCAACGCAGCTAAAAGTGAAATTGGGCGACACGGTGAAATTGTCATCGCCCGAAGGCGAGCAAACCTACCGCATCGTCGGCATCGGCAGCGATTTCATCAACACTAAAATCATGACCGCTTACACGTCGCAGCAAAACCTCAAACGCGATTTTCACAAGACCGAAGATGTGCTCATTCAACTCAATCTCGCGCCGGGGGCGGACGCCGTGCAGGTCGAAGCGCGCTTGCAAGAAATTCTAGCCAAGTATCCACAGTTCAAGTTGATTTCCGGGAAAGCGTACTTGCAGGAAAGTCAACAGCTCTTTGACGCGGCATTTTCGATCTATTACGTGATGCTGGTCGTGCTCGCGTTGCCTTCGTTGATTGCGATGCTCAATACGCTGGCAATCGGCGTGCTCGAACGCACACGCGAAATCGGTATGCTGCGCGCCATCGGCGCGACGCGGCGGCAGGTACGGCGCACGATTTTGACCGAAGCGTTGTTGCTCGCGGCAACGGGGACGGCGTTCGGTTTGCTCGGCGGTTTGTATCTGGGCTATGTCATGGTGCTCGGCATGAGCGCAAGTGGGATCATGCCGGTCGCATATTCGTTTCCCCTGGCGGGCATTCTCGCCGCGATTGCCATCGGTTTGCTGTTTGGTGTGATTGCCGCGCTGCTCCCCGCGCGCCAAGCCGCGCAAATGAATATCATTCGCGCGCTGCGCTACGAATAAAACGTAGTGACGAATTTATTCGTCCCCTGCGCGTGCACCTAACGAATGAATTCGTTACTACGCATCCCATGAACCTGAACATCACCCTCCTGCTCGTCGTCTTTTTCGGAATCTTTCACGTGTTCGGCGGCGCGTTGTTTGGACGCGGTATCCGCGCGCGGCGCGAACATTCGGGCGATGCGCGCCCTTTTCTCGTCGGGGGTGCTGTGTTTGGCATCGCCCCGGTGATTTTTGATTTTGCTTTTTTCATCCCCCAAGGCGCGATCGTGTGGGGCTTGATCGGTCCCGCGCTCTTTGTGCTCGCCGCTCTGATCAGTGCATTCGTGTGGGAAGGTCCGTTCGAGGAAATTGATACGCGCGCCTTGATTTCGTTGGGCATGGGCAGCGGCGCGGTCTTGCTCGGGGTTTTTGGCGCGCTGTTTATGTGGAATGCCGCGCAGACAAGTAATCCGGGGCTGGTGGACTACATCATGGGCGGCGTGTGGACGTGCATGTTCGTCGGCATTGGCGGCAGTTTTGCATGGGCGGGACTGTCCGCAATTCTCCATCATCGTACGCTCGACGAAGAAAATAAATTCCGCGAACGCGCGGCAAAGCGGCGCAAGCCCAAAAAGAAAAGTGAATCGTAGTCACGAATTCATTCGTTTGCCGCGTCAAGTAACTAACGCATTCACTTGAACGGCGCGCAGCACGCGTTCAAAATCTGCGCGCGTAAAAATTCCCGCCCCAATCGTCAATGCGTTCGCGGCGCCCGCCGCGACGCCGTACCGCACGATTTCCTCGAACGCGCGACCACGCGTCAATGCGTACGCGAGGCCCGCGACCATCGAATCCCCCGAGCCGACCGCGCTCTTGACTTCAATATGCGGCGGGCGCGCGTGATATACCTTTTTGTGATCCACCGCCAACGCGCCCTCTGCGCCCAAGGAAAGCACCACACCCGTTTCATAACGCGCTGCCAATTCACGCACCGCATTTGTAAATTCAGCGCGCGTTTTCAATTTCCTTCCGAGCAGCTCTTGCAATTCATTCCGGTTCGGTTTCACGAATGCCGGTTGGTGCGCGATGCTGAATTGCAGGGCTTTGCCGCTCGTATCCAAAATAACCGGCACATTTGCCGCGTGCGCCAGGTCAATCAAGTCGCCGTAAAAATCACGCGGCACGCCCGGCGGCAGACTGCCCGATAACGTCATGGCGGAAAATTCCGGAAGCATCGCGCGCAGCAGATCGCGGAATGCGTTCACTTGCGCGGACGGGACGGCGTCGCCGCGTTCGTAAATCTCCGTCAGCGTGTGATGGTCGGGATCGAGCACTGCGATGCATTCGCGCGACTCGAACGGCGTCTGCACAAAACGCGTTTCAATCCCCTCGCGCTGCAAACCCGCTTCGATAAATTGCCCCGCAAACCCGCCGACCCACCCCGCGACCACCGGCGTACCGCCCAGACACTTGAACGCACGCGCGACATTGCAGCCCTTTCCGCCCGGCAAAGCGAGGACGCGTTCCGGGTGATGAATTTCATCCAGCCGGTAATTTTTCACGACGACCGTTTTATCAATCGCCGCATTCGCATTCACGCAGAGAATTCGTTCGCTCATCGGTTCGGGGTTATTTTGGTGAAAAAATCATTTTTCGATTTACCCCTTGACCGCGCCGACCAACAAGCCCTTTGCCATGTAGCGTTCGAGCATGATTGCCATCCCGATCACGGGCGCGATCATGACGAGCACCAGCACCGACATGTACCACCATTGCGGTCCGCGTGTCGCGTTTTGCGCGGCGATGGTCACGGGCAGGGTTTGCGCGTTGGCATTGGTCAGAAAAAGCGCGAACAAATACTCGTTCCAGGCAAAAACGAGGACGAATAAAAAGGTCGCGACGAAACCCGGCACCGAGAGCGGGAGAACCACAGAGGTAAAAGTACGATAACGCGACGCGCCGTCAATGGCCGCGCTCTCTTCCAGTTCGATTGGAATCGTCATGAAATAATCGCGCATCAACCAGATCACGATGGGCAGGTTCGCGGCGACGTAGGTAATAATCAGCGCGGGCCACGTATCCAGCAAGCCGATCAGTTGGAACATGATATAAATCGGAATGACCACCGCAATCGGCGGCAGGATGCGCTGCGAAACCATCCAGAACGCAATGTCGCTATTACCCAGCGCGCGGCGAAACGATTTGCCGATGGTCAGCAGTACTATGACAAAGAGCACGAGCGCAAGCAGGATACCCAAAGAAAGCGGGACGCCCACGCGCCACAAGACGATCACCAGCAGAACGCACAGAATGAACGCGAGGACCATGCCCAGTTTGGGACGATAATTGAAACGGGTCAGGCCGTACGCTGCGGCCGAGCCCAAAAGCATCGCAATACAAGTACTGGTCGTGGCGACGACGACCGTATTGATGAAATTGCGTCGCGTATCATTCGCCAAATCGCCGACTAGAATATATTGCCAGGCATGAAGGGACGGTTCAAAGTCCACAAAGGGAATGTAAAATGGACCGCTGTCTACTTGAATCGGCAGTTTGAAAGAGGTGACGACCATCCAGTACAGCGGAAAAAGGACGACAAAGGTCCAGCTGCCCAACAAAACATAAGAGAGGATCATTCCCGGCAGCCCCGGCGCATACAGCGATTTGGAAGTGAATTGAAATTTCATCCGCTGCCCCTCTCAGTATTGCACTGCAACTTGATTGCGGACCAAGTTCGCATAGGCGGTAGCCAGCAGCGTCACAATGAACAGGAGCAAGTACGCGATCGCCGCCGAGCCGCCAATATCGAGCGCGCGCCAAATGTAAAATCCTTCCAGCGTCATTGACTCGGTTGCGGTGCCGGGGCCACCGGCGGTCATGATATTTGGCAAGTCAATAATCTTGAATGCCTCCACCATGCGAATCAAAATCAAGGTCGTCGAAACCGGCAACAGCGCGGGGAGTGTAATATGCCGGAAAATTTGCCAGCGCGTCGCCCCGTCCACCACCGCCGCTTCGAGCGGTTCCACGGGCAGGGATTCGAGCGCGGCGAGCAGGACAATGAACATGAATGGCGTCCACTGCCAAATATCGCTCACGAGGATTGCCGCGCGGGCGCTCCAGGGATTGCTCACCCATGAAACATTCTCCATCCCCAACGCTGCCCAGACCGGATAGAACGGCCCTTTGTTGGTGTCAACCACCATGCGAAACATGTACGCGACGCCCACGGGCGTGATCATCATCGGCAATAAAAAAATTACGCGAAAGAAGCGTCGCCCCGGAATGTGCTGGGCGCACAGATACGCCAGTCCCAAGCCCAAGAGGTACTGAATTGAAATCCCCACATAAACATAGAACAACGTCACCCACAACGTTCCAGGTCTCCCGCCTGCGGACATGGTGGAAACGGTCAACAGCGCGATGCTCATCAAAAAGACCGCGAGCACAATGCGCCCCACCAAACCGACGACGGTTACGCGTCCCCTGCGTACAGCGCGCCCAACCCAATATACCAAACCCAGCGCAATCACGCCGAGCACGAGCCATCCCAGCGCATCCGGCGTCCCAAATTTGCCCAAGAAGCGGCCCTGGTCAATCCCAAACAAAAGTTTGTAATAGTTGTTAAAACCGACAAAGAGGAGTTCAAAGCCGCCGGGGACGAATTGCAGACGCGTGACCGAAACAAACAGCGAAATCAAAAGCGGAAAGATAGAGAGCAAGAGAATAATGAGGACCGCAGGCAAGACGAACGAAGCTCTGGTCAAGCTGTCCCGCCGCGTGCCTTTACGCGCGCCGGCTATGGCGATTGAATTCACACTACGGGAAGGGATTGCGGTACTCATTCCTTTTCCTCATCCACAATACCAATCCATTCGGATGGTTCCCCTCATTGGGTGTGACAGGGACGTAAGCCCTGTCACACCTTTCGTCACAACCTCTGGCTATTTGGTCACGCCGAGCGTGGCTTTGTAAGCAGCAAGCTGTTTGTCGCGCCCGAGTTCGTCCGTCTTGGCGTTCCAACCTTCTTCGATTTGCTTCATCGCCTGTTCTGCAGTGATTTCACCGGCGAGGTACTGCGCCAGCGCCTGATCGAGGACCACTTGTTGATAGTACTGATTTTGCGGGATGCGCAAATCAAGCGCCATGTTCGGGCTGTTGAGCGAGGCTTCAATCGCGCCCAGATAGTCCGTCGCGGCTTTCGGACTCATCCCGGCTTTGACCCATTCTTCGCGATTCAGGAATTGCGAAGAGCGATACGGATTGAATCCGGTTTTGCCGATAGTCACATCCACGTTCGCATGTGCGGGCTGACTCATGTACGAGAGGAACGCATACGTGGCGTCCTTGACTTTGCTGTTCTTGTTCACGCCACCAGACCAACCGCCAAAGGCGGCAAACGGCGCATGATTCACACCGTTGATGGCATGTGGACAGGTCTTGTCATCACACGGCACCAGCTTGCCGGTCGCCCAGTCGAGCACTTGCTTGGAACCGGGTAAAATCGTTGCACCGACCTTGTCTTGCACTTTGGAGGTGGCGGGATCAATCGCCAGCGAGCCAATGTCGCCCCAGTCAATCCCCAACGCGCAGCGCCCGGCGGTGAACAAACCGCGCGTATCACCTACGTCGAGGTTCAATTCATCCGCAGGTCCGTACTTGCCTGTCTCGTTGTAAATTTCGAGCGCCCTTTTGAAGGCATCATTATTGACGAGCGGCTGCATATTTTCGGTGTTAAAGAACGTACCTTGGACTGTCCCCTGGCTTTGAATCATCGAAGCGGCAATGTCCGTGATCGTCCAATAGGACTGCGCGGCTTTTTTCTTGAACAGGCACGAACCATAATCCGCCTTGCCGTCGCCATTCAAATCCTTGCCGTTGTATTTCTTGGCAAGCGCAAGGTACTCGTCCCAGGTTTCCGGGGGCTTGTCTCCACCGTCGCCGAGAACGTCGGTGCGATAGTAAAGCATGTGGAAATCGCCGTCGAATGGAATGGTGTATACCTTGCCCTGGTAGGTCGCAGAAAAGTCGCGAAAGAACGGTGCAATGTCATTCCATTGCAGCGCTTGATCGCTCTTGACTTTGTCCGTCAGGTCTTCCACAAATCCGGCGGTGACAAAATCACCCATCCACTGCGGGTCAAAGACCCAAGCGTCATAGCTGTTGGTGCCAGTAGATGCGTCGGTCAACACTTTTTGATAGAGATCGCTAAAGGGGACCGTAATGACATTGACTTTGGCGCCGGTGAGTTTTTCAAAGTCGGGCGCACGGCGCTGCAGCGGTTCGGCGATTTGCGGACCGGTAAAGGTCACGATGTTGATGGTCTGTCCGGCGAACTGGAGCGGCGCGGCGGTCGGCTGTGCGACGACCGTTTGCTGCACCACGACGGTTTGCTGTGCGACGACGGTTTGTGGCACCGCCACCGTTTCTTTGACGGCCTGAACAACGGTCTGCGGTACGACGACCGTCTGCACCACGGGCGGAGGCGGCGTGGCGGGTGTACCGCAGGCAACAATCAGCACGAGCATCAACGTCAGGACTCCCAAGATGCCCAGTGCAATTTTCTGTTTCATAACAGTTTCTCCTTTTCGAGATGCCCAACCCAAACGGGCTGCATTTTGTTGTCACTTTGTTGGGAGATTAACTTCGGTGATCACCTCCTTTGAAAATGTGACGGGTGACGAGTGACGGGTGACGGGGAAAACCCAGCCGCGTCACTTTTCATCCGCACTGCTGATGCGCCGCAAGACGAATGGGGAACTCTCCTGAAAATAAGCCGTAGTAACGAATTCATTCGTTTAGGGCGGACAGGAACGATGTAGGCGATGTGCGATGTAGGCGATGGGAATACATCGCACATCGCCTACAGCGCACGTCACTACGCCGCGCCCATTTTCGGTGCGCCGGTCGAACCGCGCACGATGAGCCCGGTCTTTAAGCGCACTTGCTCGGCCGCTCTATCCGGCGACGCGATCCTTTTGAGCGCCAGTTCGACGGCGCATTTTCCAAGCTCGTAGGTCGGCTGAGCGATGGTGGTGAGCGGTGGTTCGAGCAAGGGCGCCCACGGCAAATCATCAAACCCCACGATCGAAATTTCATGCGGCGCGCGCAAACCGGCTTCACGAATAGCCGACAGCGCGCCGACGAGCATCATATTGTTGGCGACAAAGATTGCCGTCGGGCGCGGCTCGCGGTTCAGCAATTCGCGCGTGCACGCGTAACCTGATTCCGGTTTCGGCGCGCCCAGCGCAATCAACCGCCGGTCCGCGCGCAGTCCACGCTCTTGGAACGCATTGAGATACCCTTGCTGGCGTTCCGTTCCGGTGGAAATAAAGCGCGTGCTCACCATGCCGATGCGCCGGTGCCCCAACTCGAGCAAATGAATGACGGCTTGACGCGCGCCCTCCACATTGTCCACCATGACATTATCCAAGTGCTTGCCGTGGAGCACCCGATCGATCGCGACGACCGGAATATGCTGCTGCAGCAACGCGCGCAAGTGGGTATTGGTCTGGCGGGTGGGCGCGACGATCAAACCGGCAACGCCTTCCGCGCGCATGACGTCAATATACAGTTTTTCTTTGGCGGTGTCTTCGTCCGAATTACACAGCACGAGCGAGTAGCCATGCTGATACGCCGTGTCTTCGATGCCGCGCACGACCGATGTGAAAAAGGGATTTTGGATGTCCGAAACAATCACGCCGAGCACGTGGCTGCGCTTGACGCGCAGGCGCTGTGCGGTTCGGCTCGGCTCATAGTTCAATTCTTTGACGGCGCGCAAGACGCGCCGACGCAGCGCGGGGCGCACGTTCGGCAATTGGTTGACCACGCGTGAAACAGTGGCAATGGAAACGCCCGCGCGGCGGGCAACATCCTTGTTCGTCGGAGCCATAGCTACCACTCTCTTGGAAGCGGACGCAGCGCTGCGAAGTGTCGGATTTTCCAGAACGCGTTTGACGTGGCAATCAAAAAACTTGTAGATGTAAGCCGGGACGGGGTTGGTGCGGACATGCTTTGCGGTTGCAAGTCCGGACCGGAGGAATCAGCATCAAGAAACGTAAAAATTTCGCCAGCCGCAGGCATGAAATCGTTTACAGCGGACATTGTAAACGATTTCAAACCCCTTGTCAAGACTTTTTGGCTATGTTATACTCGTGCGAGATGTTCTCGACCTACCACGATCATGCAGTACCTCCTCGCTCACGACCTCGGCACGACCGGCAACAAAGCCAACCTGTTTGACGAGACCGGACGCCTCGTCGCCGGTCAGTTCGAGGCGTATCCCGTTGCTTATCCGCAGCCGCAATGGGCGGAGCAAGACCCGCACGCGTGGTGGCGCGCGATTTGCGCTTCGACGCGCGCGCTCCGCGCGCAATATCCCGACGCGTTCGCGAACATCGCCGCCGTTTCGTTCAGCGGACAAATGATGGGCGTCGTCGCCGTGGACCGGCAGCGCCGCGCGCTGCGCCCTGCGCTGATCTGGGCAGATCAACGCGCCGAAGCAGAGGCGCAATTCCTCATGGCCCAATGCGGCATGGAAAATGTGTACGCACGCACCGGACATCGCATCAGTCCCGCCTACACCGCCGCAAAAATGCTGTGGCTGAAAAATCAGCAGCCCGAAATTTACGCGCAGGCAGAAAAATTTTTGTGCGCCAAAGATTACGTCGTACTGCAATTGACCGACAGCGCACACACAGATTTTTCCGACGCTTCGGGCAGCAATCTCTTTGATCTCTCTACGCGCGCATGGTGCGACGATTTCATTGGCGCCATCGGACTCGACGCCGCGAAATTGCCGCGCCTCGTTTCTTCGATCACCGTCGTCGGCGAGGTGACGCGCCGCGCGGCGCAGGAAACGGGATTGCGCGCGGGCACGCCGGTCGTCATGGGCGGCGGCGACGGCGCGTGCGCGGCAGTGGGCGCGGGCGTGGTGGAACCCGGCGAGTGTTACTGCAACATCGGTTCGTCCGCGTGGATCAGTTTTTCCTCCGCCACGGTGGTGCGCGATCCGCAGATGCGCACCTTTACGTTTCATCATTTGCATCCCGCGCGCTATACGCCGATGGGCACGATGCAAGCCGCAGGCGGCGCGCGCGATTGGTTCCTCAACATCACGGGCGATGTGAACGAGCACGAAATTGCGCAAGTGCCCGCGGGCGCGCACGATCTGATTTTTTTGCCGTACTTGATTGGCGAACGCAGCCCGTGGTGGAATCCGCACGCGCGCGGCGCGTTTGTCGGCTTGACGATGGCGCACACACGCGCCGCTATGGCACGCGCGGTGATGGAAGGCGTGACGTTCAACTTGCGATTGATTCTCGACGCGTTGGAATCCCAAGGCGCGCAAATTCCGTCCGTACGTTTCATCGGCGGCGGGGCGCGCAGTCCGCTGTGGCAGCAAATGCTCGCGGATATTTTTAACAAGCCCATTGCGCTGTTGGAACTGAATGCCGAAGCGACATCGTGGGGCGCGGCGGTCGCCGGCGGCATCGGCGTCGGCGTGTATCGCGATTGGAGCGTCGCCAACGCCCAAGCCCGCGTCACGCGCGTGATCGAACCGCATTCAGAAAATGTTGCGCGGTATGCCGAACGCGTCGCGCGTTTTACAGAAACGTATCGCGCGTTGAATCAGTAATCAGTCATCAACTGACCACTGATTACTGATAACTGATGACTGATAACTGACTTCCAAATGCTCAAATATCAACTGCTGCATCCCGAAATCCTCAACGCGCTCGGCGCGGCAGGGCACGGCGCGCAGGTATTGATCGCCGACGGCAATTATCCGCTCGTCACGCGTTCGAATCCCGAGGCGCGGCGCGTGTACCTCAATCTCGCGCCGGGACTCGTCACCGTCACCGACGTGTTAAAAGTACTGGTGGACGCGCTGCCGATTGAAGCGGCGCAGGTCATGGGCCCCGATTCGGGCGAGGCGCCTTCCATTTATCGCGATTTCAAAAAGATATTGCCAAAAGGGATCGCGTTGCAGCGTCTCGGACGTTTTGAATTTTACGATGCCGCGCGTTCCTACGACACCGCGCTCGCGATTGCGACAGGCGAGCAGCGCATTTACGCCAACATCTTGCTGACCATCGGCGTCGTCCCCCCGCCCGGCGGAAAATTGTGAAATCCGCGTAGGACGCGCACGAGGCGCTATACTACATTTCGACATGTCCAAAGAGTCTCTGCTTCAAGAGCTCATCACGCTCTCGCATTCTCTCGGTGAACCGGCGCGCGATTATGTGATCATCGGTGAAGGGAACACGAGCGCGCGGATTGACGACGCCGCGTTTTGGATCAAGGCAAGCGGCGCGTATCTGCAAACCATTGGTGCGTCGGGTTTTGTCGAGGTGGATCAAGCGCGCGTGATGCAATTGCTCGACAAAGCCAATGACGACGTAACGGATGACGAGGTGACCCGCGCGTTAGCCGCAGCGCGGGTGGATCAAACCTGCACCGCGCGTCCCTCCGTCGAAACCGTTTTGCACGCGGTGTTGTATCGGCTGACCGATGCGCGCTTTATCGGACATACCCACCCACCCGCCGCGGTGGCGGTGCTGAGTTCCGCGCGGGCGGAGGACCTGACGCGCCAGGTGATGCCCGACGGGATTGTGGTGTGCGGCGCGCATACGATTTTTGTGCCTTATGTTGATCCGGGCGTGCCGCTCGCGCGCGAGGTGCGCGAGCGCGTGAACCATTTCATCGAGACGTACCATGAAATGCCGCGCACGCTGTGGCTGCAAAATCACGGCATCTTTGCGTTGGGCAGTTCGACGCAGCAAGTCGAGCACATTACGGCGATGGCGGTGAAACACGCGCGTATTGTCGGCGCGGCGCTCGCGTGGGGCGAACCGCACTGGTTGAGCGAGCACGACATTGCGCGCATTGATACGCGCCCGGATGAGTTGTTACGCCGCGCAAAATTCAAATAATCCAAGAGCAGCCGTGATCTGGCTGCTTTTTTTATCTCTATCGCATTTTGTTCCGTCTTTCACAATACTGCGCCCCAAACGCATGTTCTGTTCGTCCCCCCATATCCTTTCGCAGACGTGGAACGTTTGAACAATCAGGCACTTGGGTACGCGTGCGCATACTGGTGCTAGATTCCAATTCCGAGGAGAAACGTATGTTCCACAAACTTGTATCCGTGTTGGGCGGTGTGTTGATAGTCCTGACCCTCTTTGTTGCAGCGGGTCAAGCAACCCATGCCGCGCCTGATAAAGCCACCGTTAAAGGCGTGGTCCACACCATCAACCTAAACGCGAAAACCGTCAGCATCAAAAAGAAAGATGGAACGACGATCACGCTCAAGTCCGTCGGGACGACCGCTTTCAAACGTAACGGCGCTGTCAGCAATTTGAAGGGCTTGTCTCTGCGCGACAAAGTGACTGCCGTGTACAACCCCGCGAACCTGAACGCAGCGCGGTTCAAGGCAAAAGGTCCGGCAATCAAAGACATCAGCGGCGGCGTGACTGCCGCATCCAAGAGCAACGGCATTGTGACCCTCGGCACCACCAAAGTGCATATCACTACCTCGACGAAAATCGCGCGCAATGGTGAACTGGTTTCGATGAGCAGTCTGACGCGCCAAGACAAGTTGGTCGCGCATGTCAAAGAAGGCACGAGCGTAGCTCTCGATCTGGTCGGCAATGGTCCAGAGGAAGGCGAGGTGCACGGCACGATTTCCGCCATCGTCGGCAGCAACATTACGATCACTCCGAATAATGGCGCGGCGGATGTAACCGTCATCGTCGTTGCGGATACGATGATCGAAGTAGACGAACACGACGCGACCCTCGCCGATCTGGCGGTGGGACAAAAAGCCGAGGCGCATTACGACCCGACGACCATGAATGCGTTCGAAATCGAAGCCAAGACGTTGGACGAAGATGAAGATGCGCACATTTCCGGCGTCGTCGCGGCAGTGGACACCGGCGCCGGGACGATTACGATTACGCCGAACGACGGCAGCGCGGACGTGACGTTGATTGTTACGCCGACAACCGAAATCGAAGTGAACGACGAAGGCGCGACGCTGGCGGACATTCAGGTCGGCATGCCGGTCCGCGCGGAATATAACGCGACGACCCTCGAGGCGTTTGAAATTAAAGCGGGCGAGGACGACGAGGACGAAGGCGAGAGCAAGGTAAAAGGCACCGTCGCGGCGGTAGACACAACCGCGTCAACGATTACGATCACGCCCGAAGACGGCAGTCCCGCGATTACGCTGAGCGTCGTCGCGGATACTGAAATTGAAGTGAATGACGAGCACGGCACGCTGGCAGATATTCAAGTCGGTATGCCGGTCCGCGCGGAATATGATCCGACCACGCTCGTCGCGTTTGAAATTAAAGCGGGTGAGGATGACGACGATCAAGACGAGAGCAAAGTAGAGGGCACTGTCGCGGCGGTAGACACAACCGCGTCAACGATTACAATCACGCCCGAAGATGGCAGCGCTGACGTCACGCTGAACGTTACCGCAGACACCAAAATTGAAGTGGAGGACGACGACCACGCGGCAAAAGCGGAGGACGAAGGCAACGGGACGCTGGCAGATATTCAAGTCGGGGCAAAAGTAAAGGCAGAGTATGATCCCGTAACCATGAATGCGCACGAGATCAAAGTCGGAGATGACCATCACGGGGACGACTCTTTTGCAAGATGAGATCACTCTGAACGAGAAAATCGCGGTGGATTTCTCCACCGCGATTTTTTTTATGGCAACACCGCGTGTTTCATTTCGCGCAGCCGTTTCATCACGTCGTTTTCGCCGCGTCCGAAATAATCGTGGAGCAATTTGTATTCGGCGACAAGTTTTTGATACGTCGCGTGATTTTTCGCGTTCGGCGTGTAAACGATGTCTTGCAAACGCGCCATCTTTTTTGCCGCTGCGTGAATGTCGTCGAACCCGCCGCTTTTGGAACCCGCCGCGACTGCGCCAAACAACGCCGCGCCGAGCGCGGACGTTTGCGCCGATTCCGCCACCTTGAACGCGCGCCCGGTCACATCCGCATAAATTTGCAGCAGCAATTTATTGCGCGCGGCTAGTCCGCCGCACGCAACCAACTCGTTCACCACAACGCCGTTTTGCTCGAACGTCTCGACGATGATTTGTGTGCCGAACGCGGTCGCTTCGATCAACGCACGGAAAATATCCGGCGTGCGTGTGCCGAGCGTCATGCCGATCAACAGACCGGACAAATTCGCGTCGGTCAGCACGGAACGATTGCCGTTCCACCAATCGAGCGCGAGCAGACCGCTCTCGCCCACTTGCAGTTTTGCCGCTGCTTGTTCCAATAACGCATACACGCTCATCCCGCGCTGTTCCGCTTGGGCGTGATATTCGCGCGGCACGCCGTTCTCGACGAACCATTCGAAAATATCGCCGACGCCCGCTTGCCCGCCTTCGTAGCCGAACAGTCCGGGCAAAATTCCATCCTGCACGACGCCGCTGATGCCGGGCACAAGCTGTTTTTCCGCGTCCATCACCATGTGACAGGTGGACGTCCCGAGAATCAGCACCATGCGCCCGCCTTCGGTGACGCCACAGCCCGGCACCGCCGCGTGTGCGTCAATCGTCGCCACCGCGACTGCCGTGCCCGCGTTCAGTCCCATCCACGGCGCGGCTTGTTCCGTCAACGCGCCTGCGAAAACACCGGGCGGTAAAACCTTGCCCGCGATTTTTGTTTCATTAAAATGGTTCAAGCGTGGGTCGAGCGCGACGAGAAAATCATTCGACGGATACGCGCCTTGATACAATCCTTTGTAGCCCGCCGCGCACGCGTTGCGCGTTTCGACGCCCGTCATTTGGAACACGAGCCAATCGCCCGCTTCGACAATTTTGTGCGCGGCGTCGAACACTTCCGGTGCTTCGTCCAACATTTGCAGCGTCTTGCTGAGCAGCCATTCCGACGAAATTTTGCCGCCATAGTACGGCAGCCACCATTCGCCGCGTTCGCGCGCGAGCGCGTTGATGCGGTCGGCTTCGGGCTGCGCGGCGTGATGCTTCCACAATTTCACCCACGCGTGCGGATTATTTTTCCATTCCGGCAAATTGCACAAGGGCGTACCGTCTTGCGTCACGGGCAACACCGTGCAGGCAGTGAAATCTACGCCAATGCCGATGATGTCGTCCGCGTTCACACCCGCTTGTTTCAGCACTTGCGGCACGGCAGTGCGGAGCACTGCCAAATAATCGTTCGGATTTTGCAGCGCCCAATCGGGATCGATCCGAATATCCGTGCCCGGCAATTTTTCGTCAATCACACCAGCGGGATACGGGAACACCGCGCTCGCCACTTCGCGTCCGTCGCTCACATCTACCAGCAGCGCGCGCCCGGATTCCGTGCCAAAATCGAGACCGAGAGAATATTTACTCATAGGGATGAGCGCTGAAGACTGAGGCCTGACTGATGCAGTACAATAACTCTGCGCTCAGTCC
>JACQWQ010000043.1 GCA_016209205.1 Chloroflexota bacterium | reverse complement strand
TGTTCGACGACCATCACATTCTTGTCTTTGGCGTTCAACACTACGGTGGAACCATTCTTGTTGCCGAGCATGACACTGCCGTTTTTGTCAATCGAAACAAACGCATTGCTCTTGTGCTTGATGACAATTTTTTCTTCGCCTTGCTTGTCCATGATTTCGATAGTGTGTCCCGAGGGCGTTTGGATCACGCGATTGTCGGGCGGAGTAATGACCGCTTCAGGCGGCGGCTTACCGTTCGGATACCATACGCCGACCCAAATCGGAAAATGCGTATCGCCCGCTTCGAATTCAACCCACACCTTTGCGCCGACGTGCGGCACAAAAAAGTGACCGTACGGCAAACAAGGGCGCGCCGTCACTTCCATATCTTTTCCAAAGACGGAAGGTACCGTAACCTTGATACAGCCGACTTGCTGCGCGTCTTGATTGTCGGTCACGGTTCCGCTGTACTTGCCGTAATACTTGTCAACGTGCCGCTGTAAATCGGGAGACATATTATTTTGTCACCACAAAGCGTGTCCAATAATTTTGCTCGGCGACAATGTGCCGCACTTGTCGCACGTACCAATCGCCGTCTGCCCAATTCACAATGCCTTTGATGCTGACCTTGCCTTTTGCGCGCAATTTAACTGTTCCCACTGCAAGCCCTTCGCCGTGCAAACCAAGCACGCGTGTCGGGTCTGTCAGCGTCGCGCGGTCGGGCAGTGTCGGGTCCGAAGGCAGTCCACTCAAAATTGTTTGCGGTCGTTGTTGGTCGGGCGTGCGCGTCGCTTTGCCCATTTCTTGCAGCGCCTTGGTGTAATCGTCGCCCTGTGTGCCGAGTTCTCCCAAAACATCTGCGCGAATGGAATCGGCGGCGGGCGGAGGTTCGGGCGGCGTCGGCGTTGGCGCGGGCGCGGTAATCTCATCGCCCGTGGTCGGGTCAACCGTGATCGCGGTGCGAACGGGCGCCGCGCTTGCCGCAACGCGTTCGTACCGAAATTCAATCAACTGCCCCGGTCCGCCGCTGTACGACAATTCGCCCGTCGCGTCGCCTTGCACCAGACGCGCATCCGAGACCATGTAAAATTTTGCCGCGCCTTCGTTGTACTCCACAAACGCGCGTGCGCCATAACGATTCGCCACATCCTGAATGAATGCCCAATCCTTTTTGTTGGTTTGCCGGAGCGGTTGTTCCGGCGTAATCGTCGGATCGGTATCGAGTTGAATTTGTCCGACGGGCAAGCTGTATTCCCCGACGATGCTTTGCACGATGGAACTCACCGCGCCGTTGTGGTCGCGCGTTTTCGGCGCGCCCTGCATCAAGCGATAAGCGGGGTCGAGCGCGACGAGCGTCAAGCGGCGCGTGCTGCTGCCGTACGCTTCCGTAATCACGCGAATAATATCGCCTTCGAACAAGACCGCGTGCTCGCTCACCCAACCAAGGTCCAATTTCAGCGTCTGTCCTTCGCGCGGCAAATCGCCGAGCGCGCCGTGTTGGTCTTCCAGAATCACTTGCGCGCGATCAATCAAACGGTCGTTGTCTTCGACTTCGGCGTACACCACCTGGCGCGCGAAATCTACGCCTTGAACGCTGACCGCGAGAAACGCAAGCGCATCATCGGGATCGGTCGGCATTGTCAAAATCTCCGCGTGCGCTCAATGCGCCCGCGCTCCGAAACCGGCGGCAGCGCGAGCGACATGCCTGGTCGCCAGTCGAGTGGAAAGATCAGCGGGTTCGCGTCCGCAATGCGCCACCAACCTGCTGAGGTATGAAGATAGCGCCACGCAATGTATTCCAACGTTTCCATTCCGCTGACGACGTGTTGATACGCGGACGACGCGATGTCAGGCGGCGGAACGAGGCGCATGGCAATCGTCGGATGCGGCGTACCTTGCGTATCGGTTGCGTCAAACACGGTTGCGCCGTAATAACGTGAAGTAGGTGTGACTGGCATATCCCATTCCATCGAATGGAATTCGACGTCTCAACAAAGCATAATCAGAAACAAAGCGTAGGAAAACAGAATCCAGAATCTCGCCTTGTTTTTCTACCGCCTTGTTCAGGCGTCGAATTCCATTCGATGATGCGGTTTTATTCAATCCTGTAAATCCTGTTAATCCTGTCGAATTCACTTTTATTCAAATAATCGTCCAATCGGGCTGGCAATCGCGATTTCTTCCACGGTCAGTCCCATCAATGCCTTGCTCGCCTGCACCAAACGTCCGAGGTAATCGGCGATGGGTGAGATGGAATTGGTTTGTTCCTTGAGCGTCACGCTCACTTCGGCGCGAACCGGTTTGCCATCGTCGTTGAACCCGACCATTTTGATATTCAAGTCGGTCATGACGCAGGTCAGCCGGATGCCCGCATACACCAAATCGCATTCGGGCGGCGTTTTGGGCGGACGCGCCAGACCGGTGGCGCCGAGTACTTCGGGCAAATCTTCCAGCGGATAGCCCGGATACATGAACGAGCGCAGGACTGCGAACTGCGGTTCGAGGTCGCCCTTGATGCGCGTCTGGCTCTCGACCGGCAAATCTTCGGATGCGTCCAATTGAAATTCAAGTTGAATCGTTCGTTGGTCGCCTTCGCGCCCGCGCAGCTCTTTGGTATTAATGAGCGTCGGACCCATCGCTTTTAAATCGCGATAGATTCCGAGCAGCGTTTTGCCCACGCCTTTTGCTTTGCCCGCTTCTTCAAACGACCATCTTCCCGAAAACTCGACGGGATCATATTGGTACGTCTTTTTGTCCGAGAGCAGCTCGGGATTGAATTGAAAACGAAAGACCAGCGGCGGCACGTTATCAAGATTCGCGAGAAACCCGGTTTTGCGCGGCATGAAAAATCTCCTCTATCCAGACGCCAGCATCTGTTTGTTCGCAGTCGGACTGCGAACCGTACGGCAGTGCAACCGCCCCATTACAGAGTGCCCTATCCAAACGCGTACGCGTAACGCTCGTCGTCTTCGCGATAACCCGGCGTGAGACTGTCCGAATCGAGACTCACTTTGCGCGCGGGCGCTTTGGCCGGCGTTTTCGCGGCGGGCGTTGGTTCGAGGTCAATAATCAATTCTTTGATTTCGACCGTCGCGCGCACGGGTTCCGGCGCGGCGGTACCGACGGCGGCCGCGGGCATCGTGCCGACAGCAGCCGGACCACTCGTCGGCGTTTTTTGCAGGTGCACCGTGATAAGCCCCAACAGTTTGTCCAAGCCGCCGCCCGCGAGCCAACCTTCGTACGCCTTGGCGATTTTTCCCAGCTCGTCCTTTTCGCCCGCCTCTGCTGCCTTGCGCGCCGCATCCACCGCCGGGGTCAACGCGCCTGCCAATTTGGTTGAAGTGTCGCGCGTCGTTTTTAAATCGCCTTCGAGTTTTTTGTAAAAGTCCGGCTCGCCTTTGGTCAATGCCTCTTTCATTTTGGCGTCAATGTCGGTCATGCCTTTGCGCGCCGCGTCGAATCCTTCTTTCGCTTTCGTCGTCAATGTCGTCGAAGTGGTGTCGAGACTTTTTTTGAACGGCTCGACCTTTTTCAAAAATTCTGCGCCGAGATCCGGAAATTCGACCTCTTTCGGTAACTTGCCGCTCAACGCCGGACCCGTCGGACCGGGAATCTCTTTGCCCTTGATTTCCTCCAACAATTTGCGGTCGGCGTCGGAAATCGTTTTTTCGGTTTTGAGAAAAATGATCGAGGGCAAGAGGTTGGGCAAAACTTGGAGCAAGTGAATGAGCACGCGAAAGATGCGCAGGTCGGCGATATACGTGAGCACGCGCCCCAAGCCGTTGACGAGCCAATCGAGCAAACCGTCCATCACATTTTTCAGTCCCGCGCCGATAAAGCGAATAAATTCTTGGACAGTGCTCAACAGCGCGCCGATCATGGCAAACACCGCGTCGAGAATTTTTCCGACGGTCGTTTGCAAAATCGTCAACACGCTCGCCGCCAAGCGCGCCGCCGCCGCAATCGTGTCATACAACGTAACCAAGGTGACGCCGCGCAGCAGCAGCACCATCCGCAAAACAAATTGCAGCATTTCCAAGATCGCCAATTTCACGTCGGCGAGACGGACGATCAACATTGCGAACGCGCCAATCAAAATGGGGACTAGAAAAATCAGACCATTGACGAGCCGCGTTGCGGCGTCAAGTAAACCGGTAACCGTCTTGAGAATTTCTGCCCAGTCCTTTGCTTGCTTGGTCAACGCTTCGCCCGCCGACTGTGCGGCCGATTCGGGTCCAGTGGATGCGGCTTTGAATAACGCGGTCAACGCGTCAATCATCGGAATGAAACGCTGCATCGCCGCCGCCCAATCCGTGCCGCCTTCCTTTTTTTCTGTTTCCTTGCCCGCCTTTTCCGCCGCGCCGCCGCGAATGCCGAGGCGGTCGAGAATTTGATTGATGCCTTGAACGATTTTGTCAATGCGATTGAAAATCACGACGAGCGCGATGCCGCCAATCGTGCCGCCCGCCAAGCCGCCGGCGAACCCGCCCAAAAAGCGACCGAGTCCGCCCAAGAGTCCTTCGATGAAACCCGCGATCCCGCGACCCGGCGCGAGGTCGTTGATGTTGATGATGTACACTTTGAGCGCGCCGTTGAGCAATGGCGGTTCGCCGAAATGCGGACCCGCCGCGAGCGCGAGGGCAAACGTCACGCCGCCGTATTTCGCCGTGCTGCGTTCGATGTCTTCGAGCGCGCGCCGCGTGAAACGCAGCTGCGTGAGCAGTAAACCCAACTGAGTCGTAATTTCGTCATCCATTTCAAATGATTGGTAAATTGTTCATAGGCAGTTGAACTGCCGTCGGACTCTATCTGCCATTTCGAGCGGATGATGCGATGCCGAGCATCGCCGAAATCTCATCCGCGCGCACACCGAGATTTCTCACTGCGTTCGAAATGACATTCATCAATCATGCCGCTTCGTGCTGCGCGACGCCGAGGCGAAATACTTGTGCGACCGCGCCTTGAAACAACGCCGCGACTTCAGAGGCAAGCACTTTGTCCAGCGCGCGTTCCTCATTCACATTCAACACAACGCGCGGCACGCGCACGCGTGTGACCTCTGCGCGTTTGGCGAGAATGTGCGGCGAGGTCGGACGTTCCGTCGGTGGTTTCTGTGACTCGGCGCGCCAGTATTCGATCATGCCTTGCACATACAAGGGCAGCGCCTTGCTTACAAGATCAAATCCCGACCCGACGAGCCAGGCTTCGAATGCTTTTGCCAGCGCGTCTTCGCGACGTTCCATCGTCCGGCGCAGTTCCTCGCCGCCGAATGTCAGCTCTGCCAATCTGCCGGATTCGCTCACGGCGAGATCGTACGCTTTGCGGGAACCGAGGCGCGCGGCTTGCGTTGCGGCTGTATCGAACGTGTTGCCGAGTTCGAGCACTTGCGTCGCGCCGGTTTCCAAAATCATGTTTGCATTGGTTTTGATCGAATCGCGCAGAGTGATGAGCGAGCCGCCCAAATTCGGCGCGCCCGCGCCAAAGAATGCTTCGTACACATCCGGAAATTTCGCGATGGTGCTCATGTCCGGCGGCGCGGCTTCGGCAGGCAGCTTTGTCCGTTTCTTGAGCGCACCGAGCGCCTCGCGTGCCGCGCGAATCTGTTTGCGTTTCCAAAACGCGAGGATCGGTATGATCACAACCTGCAGAATCTTGTTCCGCAGATATTCCAGATGTCCGGGACGATCCAAAATATCGCCGAGTGTCAAGGTGATGTCCGACCCCAGCTTGTTGAGAATCCAAATGGCGCCGCCGAGCACGCCCTTGAGCGTGTCAAGCAAATCAATCTCCATCCACGTTTCGAGGTAATCACCCAGCGCGCGCAAAAATTTCACAAAACCGTCCGCGAATCTTTTCAGCTCCGTGCCCACCGTTTTGATCCAACTTTCGATTTCGCCAAAATAGCGCTTGATAAATGTCATCGCAAAATTGAGCGCCCACAACACCCACACTTCCATGTCGAGCAGCCATTCCCAAGCGGTCCTGCCGATTGCCATGACGTTGACAAAAATAAATTCCAAGATGTCGCGGCGCAGTCCAAACACATCGGCTTGAATCTCGCTCAGTTTGTCAAGCACGGTGAGCCGCATGGTCAAGGACGCGGTGCGCGCGGTGTGCAGCAGCATTTGCGAAATGAGCGGGATCAAAACGATTGCGCCGACGACATAGCGCGTCAAATCTAGCATTGAAAATCCCGTACCCGACGCGGGCGTTTCCGCTGATTTGGGCGACGGAGGAAATTGCCGCCGCAGCACCTCGATCAATTCGATGCCGCCCGCGCTAAAGCGTTTCACCTGCCTGACGGTCGCATCCGTATTGATCAAGCGAAAGAACAGCGCGGCTTCGCCAAAAATATCAAACAGCTCGCGCCGTTCGAGGTCGAATAAATCCGGCGTCGCTTCCTTGAACTTGTCCATCGAGCCGATGACTCGCTCAATAAAGTGGATGACCGTGCCGAGCAAATTTGGCAGCAGCCATTCGGATTCAACCATCGGACCTGCCGTGAGCAAACCTTTGTAAAACGCGACGAACGGCGCGGCGACGCTTTGCCAAAACGTAGGTTCCGGCTCATTCTCGGCGCGAGAAATTGCGCCGTGCTGCGATTCGTCCAGCCACATCGAAACCGCATCGTGATAAAACAAAATGATTTTCACATCGCGCGTCGCACGCTCGCGTTCTTGCGTCTCGCGCAGCCGCTTGGTCAGCCACTCGGCAAGGTTTTCAAAAATGTCGCCGATGGCAAACTGCTGCACCTTGTACGCGACGCGAAACGGCGCGACAATCGCTTCAAAATCAATCGGCATTTTTATGTTCCGGTCGGCAACGTCGCGGCGGTGGAATAGGGCTGTTTGGTGAGCGCTTGGCGCAAATCTTTCACCCACAGCCGCACCTCGCTGTCCTTCATCCCCGGCGCGCGGATACGTAATTTCGTGACCTCGGGTTTTAGACGTTCGCCGCGCGGCAAATCGCGTACGGGAAATTGCGCGCGCTGGCCGTACAATTTTTCGTCGAGTTCCCAAAGTAAGCCCTGCAATTTTGGAATTTGCGCGGTCACCGCGGGCGGCATCAATTCATCCATCACCGCGAACAACGCCGCGCGCAGGCGTTTATCTTCCGCTTGTGCTGCCGCCAAAACTTCGCTCGCTTTTTTCCCGCCTAAAAGTTTTTTGCGTTCGGCGGCAAAATAATCGGTCGGTGGGCGTTCCAGCTTTTCGAGCGCGGCTTGCGCGGCGGCGTCGAGTTGAAACACCGTGCCATACGGCGCGTGCGCGGGCGGAAAACCGACGGAAATCGCCGTGCTCAACGCGGTAATTTCCCAAGATGGAAACTCTGGAATCTTGGGACGTTCCGGGAGCTTGAGGTCTTTGGGCGGCGGATTCAAGTCGAGCAAACTACCCGAGTCGCCGGATTTTTTTTGGCTCTCGTCCTTTTTGTAACGCCCCATGATTTCGCCGAAGGTGTCGAAACGCGGTCCAAAGAGTTTGAGACGTTTGACGAACCAATGCTCTGTCGTCGCCTTTTTCAGCGCGGGCGTGACTTGAGCGAACGCTTTCTCCAGCGCGTTGATTAACTCCATCCAAAGCCGCGTCTGCTTTTTTGGTTTTTCGCCCGGCTTGCTGACGGTGACTTGTTCGAACAACGCGCCGATGGGTTTGAACAGCTCGACAAAACCCTGCCGCAAATCCTGAAACATTTTTCGCAGCGTACGCATCACGCGCTGCACAATCGCGAGCGGCGAATTTTTGCCGGTGTACAATTCCTTCAAGCGTTCGCCGAAATCTTGCAACACGGTATTGACGACGGTGAACACCTCACGCACGAGCGTAATCATCAAATCTAATTGTTTCGCCAGCGAACTGAGCCGCGCGCCTACATTGACGACGACAAGCACCGCGAACAGAAACAAGAACGGCGCCAACGTTACAACGCGGTCCAGCAAACCGAGCAGCTGCCTGACAAGTGGATTCTTGACTCCCTCGCGCGGTCCGATAATTTGTTCAATAAATTCGCGCGCGGCGATAAGCAGTTCCGTGACTGCGCCGACGAAATCAAACAGGATGGACAACGCGTTGAACCCGTACTTGAATGGCAGATACCCTATCGCCGCGATCGGCAAACCGACGAGCAATAAAGCCGGAAGCAAAAAACCGAACGTCATTGTGTTCAACGCGCCCGCGAGATTCGTCATCCAGTTCGGAAAAATTTCCGCGATCATCGCGGTGAGCAGCAGCGAAGGCAATCCCGGCGCGACGAACGCGCCAGCCAGCGTACCCGCCATTCCCGCAATGGGACCGGTGAGACTTGCGCCCCGGTGTTCGCGCAGCAGTTGGCGCCGCAGTTCGAGATAGCGCGCGGTCAAGGCATCCAGATTCGCGATCGCGATGCGTACATCGCCGCCGTGCATCGGCAAATGCGGACCGAACCAGCGCGTCATAAAGATGCCGCGCGCGCGGAGCAGCAGCGTCTCTTCGAGAGCAATCAGCTTGTTCCACTCGGTCAAACAATTGACCCCGCGAAACAAATCCAATTCGCCCACGCAAGAAACGTCGCGCGAAAACTTGCCCAAGGTGTCTTGCAATAACAGGATGAGCGGCATTCGTTATGCGTCGCGAAAATTGTCATTTCGAGATGGTCAGCCCGTGTGGGCTATGTGAGCAAGAGGACTGTCATATCGAGCGGGGCGAGATATCTCAGTCCCTTCGATATGACAAGTCCTGTGCAGCCGTCTTTGCGAGAAATCTCTGCGCGCACCACATGAGATTTCTGCGACGAACTGCGTCGCAACTGCGTTCGAAATGACATGCGTACCGTGAGTTCATCATCTCCGCGCGGCTTCGATTTGCGCGTTCTCACGCTCGATTTGTTCGACCAACAGCGCGACGTACGCGCGTCGTTCGTCGGAATCCATCGCGATCAATTCGCCCCACGACCAATGAAGGTGATACGCGACAAAGAAAATTTCTTTGCGCAGCTCCTCCAGGTCTATTCCAATGCTAAAAAATGGGTGAGGTCGAGCGAGGACTTGAACACATGACCGCAGTGCGGGCATTCGAGTTCGCGCACGAGGTCAATGCCGGGCGCGGCTTGATTCAGCGCACGGTCAATCAACCGCCGGTCGCTCATGGTGAGATCGGCAAGAATTTTCGGACCGAGCGCTTCGAGGCGATGGCGCGGAATATCGCCCAGACTTTTCAGACAGCGCGCGAGCAGCGCGTTCTTGCCCAGCGATGCGTTTTGGCGCGTTTGCGGCGCGACGGCTTCTTCGTCCTGACCGGTCGGCAGTCGCAAAGTCAACGCGGTGTGTACCTGACCGTCGCGGTCAACGTAGCCGTCTTCGAGTTCGATTTTGATTTCTTCGGGCGATTCGCCGTCGGTGAGCGCGCGGACCGGCAGTTCGTCGAGGTCTTCAGTGACGCGCATCGCTTCGCCGCAGGAAGGGCAGTTGTATTCCGCGCTCAATTCGGGACCAAACGTGATGCTGCGTAATTTGATCAGCAAGTAATTGCGGTCTGCCGAATACAGTCCCGCGATCGGTCCTGTGCCGTTTTGCGGCAGTTCGCCGAGCCGCACTACACACGAATGCAGCAATTCGGTAATGAGCCGCCCGCCGTTCCGCTGATTGCGGCGGTCCGCCAGAATCGCCTCTTCACGCCCGGTCATTTTGCGCAGAACGACTGTGCGGTGCAGGCGTCCTTCGTCGTCGGTATAACCAATGGTTTGACGTTTCACGTTTGACGTTTCACGTTTGACGTTTCACGTTTGACGTTTCACGTTTGACGTTTCACGTTTGACGTTTCACGTTTCACGTTTGACGTTTCACGTTCGACGTTCTAACGCATTTTTATTCCACGCGTTCTAACCCTTCATGTTCCAACACAATGGTCTGCTTGAAGGGATTGCCCGCGCCCGCTTCCAAATCTGTGAATTTGGATGACTTGACCCAGGCGTTATAGAACGCGAATTGCAAGACCGGCGTGCCGTTGTGGCGTTTGATAATCAAGCCGTTCTTGCGAACACCCGAACCGCCTTGCGTCGCGCTGCCGAGCTTGAACGTTTGCTGAAACCAATCTTTGAAACGCTTGTCTTCGGGACTGCCGTCCACGTAGCGTTCGACGGTCAGCGGCTCGAACTTTATTTTCGCGGACGCGATTTTGTAAACGTGATTCGTGCCGCCGTCCGGCTGTTCGATGGTATCGTGTTCGCCTTCGCTCAAGCCGGAAACTTTGGTGACGCCGGGGCTTTCGGTCCCGTCAATCATCAGCACGAACTCGTTATTGCGAAAGGATTCATAAAAATCGCCAACTTTGGGCATAAGTTTTTCCTCCTACGTTGAGCAAAGTAGCATAGCGCCCTGTGCGCGTGTTGTTTGCGATTCGACGCCGACACGACGCCCACAAGGGGCTATACTACGCGTGTTACGCTTCGCTGGTTGTCGCACCGCTGGGCTGCTGCCCGACGATGATAATGATCGTTTCGGCGGGCTTGGACGGATAGAAATAGACTTCGAGTTTGAAATTGCCCTTGTCCACTTCTTCGGGCGGATTGTTGCTCGCGTCACAGATGACGGTGAAAACTTGCTCCGGTGTGCCCGTGCCAAACGCGCCTTGCCGCCACAATCCCATCAGGAATGGAACGACACTGTTGAATTTGACCGCGTTCCATAACGTATCGCGGTTTGGCTCTTGCCGCACCCAACGGACACCCTGCTTGAGCGAGCTCTTGACATAGTTGAACAACAACCGCACGTTCACGTACAACCAACGCGTGTCGGTGCTCAACGTGCGCGACGCGTCCACAATGATGCCCGCACCCGGCACGACGCGAACACCATTCACACTCCCGTTCTTGACAAGGTCGGTGTGTTCCGCATCGCTGAGCCGGTATTCCACGTCGAGCGCGCCGATGAGATTGGCTTCGTCGCCTGCGGGTGCTTTCCAAATTCCGCGCGCCGTTTCAACGCGCGCATAGACACCCATCACGTGTCCGGTCGGCGGAATCCACTTTAGCGGATTTGCGCCCACACCAATCGGGTCGAAGATTTTGATCCACGGGGCATACAACGCGCCGTACACTTTTTTGCCTTGAAACGCTTGCCCGTACGCCACGGCTTGACCACCTGCTGTAAATCCTTCCGGTACCGAACCGACAAACATGCAGTCGCCGCGCTGCGCGCAATAACCAAGCGCGGCATTCAAAATCGCGGCGTCGGTGCGTTCACAACACAAGAGTTGTACGTCGTACGCATCGAACGCGTACAAGCCAGTGTGCTTGGCGGAATCGCCGATGAATTCGTTCGGCGTGGGCGTCCCATCGCGTCCGGGATTCAAACGCGTGAACGCGAGCGTTTTGGGTATGTCCGCGCCGGGTCCGCTCGTACTGTGTTCGTCCGTCGCCATCAGGTAACGCGAACCGCGCAGCGTATCATTCAACACCGATGGCGCGTAATTGGGCAAGTCCGCTTCCATCGCGAGATGGTCCCAGGTTTCGACAACATTCGCGTCTTCGGTGCCGCCTTGCGCCACGGTCAATTTGAATTCTTGATTCGTCGCCGTCGTCAGCGCGGCGTTGAACGTGTTGGGCGTGGCGACATTGGGCGTCCATTCGACCGCGCCGGTGAGCGGATTGATGCGCGTCAGTTTCACGGTCGCCTTGCGGCTGGTGTCGTCAATGAGCACGACATCGCCCACTTCGAAATCGGACGTGTTGGCAAGACTGGTCCCGCCCGCCACGATGACGGAAAGCGTGCCGCGCGTCGGATTTGCCATATTCGAAAAACCCAACGTCGCGTTGTCCGCCGTGACTTGGATGCGCGTGCCCTTTTTTTGCAAGCTCGCGACTTGGCCCGTCGAAGTCAACACCAGCCGATTGTCATTGGTGAGCGAGGCGACGAGTTTGTTCGTACGCCGATTGATCGCGTCGCGAATTTCGGCGGAGGTTGCTTTTTTCGGATCGGCAAAATCGCTCGCTTGAAAAGAAATGTCCGTCGCCGCAGCTTCTTCGTCAACGCGCACCGAGAGCTTGGGGAACGCGGACATGTCGGTCGTCGCGTTGAGCGGAGTGCCTTGAATCGTCGCGGCGGCGGTTTCCAAAATACGCGACGCGGCTGACCAACTCGGATCAATTTTGACAAACAGATCATTGCCCCACGCGCCGGGATCCGCCGTGCCGCGGAAACCGGTCTTGAGAGTCAACGTATCTTTGTTCCCGCCATCTTGCAGTGTAATGGACGCGGGCGCGGCGCCGGTCGTTGCATCCGACGAGACGACGCGATTAATATAGGCGGTCATTCCGCCATTATCGAAAAAACCTTTGACGAGATACGGACCCAACCCTGCCGCGAAAAATCCGCCGAATTGGTCTGCGAACTGTTGAAAACTGGTAATGCGGGTGGGACGGTTGGGGACGCCGCGTCGCGTCGTGATATTGAACGCGCCGACCGACACCGCCGCGCCGACGATAGCTGGCGCGCCCGCGCCGTCTACCTCGACCACATTCAATCCGACATTGAAAGCCATACGATTACTCCTTTCGCTTGTCTCGCGTTTGCGGCGAATCTCGCGTCGCGCGCAAAACAATTCATCTCGCCGTGATTACGCGTGCGGTGCGCGACGCCGACGCGGTTTGCGTTTCGGTGCAGTTTTGGGCGCGGGTGGTTCTGCGGATGTGATGTCCGACGCCGGGCGCGTTGTAAGCAAGCCGCGCGCGTGCAGGGTTTGAAATTGAATCGAGTCCAAATCTTGCTGTTCCAATTCCGCTTGCCCGCGCGGCGGAAGGATGACGACCTTGCTCGCATAGTGCAGTTCGACGGGCTGATTGCGCTCGTTGAATACAATCTGCTTTGGATTTTCGCGCGCGCTCTCGCGCGCTTGTTTTTTGCGTGGCATGACAAAACCACTCATTAACTCATGTTACACAGGGAAACCCGATAGACAGGATTAAGGCGATGAAGGCGATGGGAATACATCGCACATCGCAGGAATCCTGTAAATCCTGTTAATCCTGTCAAAAAGGGCTTGTGTACAAGTAAACTGCGTAACGTGACTCATTAGGAATGAATTGCGCCGCGCGTTTTACGCGGGCGTGGGTTGATCCAATGCAATCGAAACCTCGTTGAATGGCGGTGTCGCGGGTTCGCCCGCGCCGCTGCGCGCCTGATACGTGCGCACGACAAAGTGCAGTAAAACGTTCCCGTTGTAACTCCCGCCAATCAAATCGTCGGACGCGACATTGACGCATTCAATCGGTAACTGGATGCCGTTCACCAAAAGCGTGCCGTACGGCACGAACGCGGCGAGGACAAATTCGAGCAGGCGTGTTTGCTCCGCGCGCGAATCGGCAACCGCCGCGATTTCGTACGACAGGTCATACGCGGCGCTGAACGGGCGCAGACGAAATCCGGTCGCGGTATAGTCACTGCGCGCTTGTGAGTACAGCGTGCGTTCCTCCGCGAACCGCAAATCGAAATGCGTGATGCGCAAATGTGGCGTGGGTGTGTTCGCGGGCTTGTCGGGAGGAGAATAAATCACCGCGGGCGCCGGCGTTCCATTCAACGTCAATTGCTTGTCCAAGCGCGCGAGCAGCGCTGCATCCACATCGCCGATCATTTCGTGGCGCACCGCCAACAGGTCGTCGAGATGAAACGTAAACGGAACGGACGCGTCCACACAGCGCAGTTGAATCACATTGACCGCGCTGCGTATTGCCGAGGGCAAGTCTTGTAAACTAAATTGTGCCAATTCCCACGTGTTGGCTTGGGCGATGGGGATGAGTCGCACCCACGTATTTCCCGGCGCATTCAAATCCATCGTCGCGCTCGCGAGACGCACCTCGAGAAAAAACGGGCGCGCTGTTGAGCCATCTGCAGAACGGCTGCTTTTGAACCAAACGCGCAGTTCGTCGAAATTGGAGAGATCGAGTGGATTTAGCGTTCGCCGCACGCGATGATTCAGCGCGTTGACACTGCCGCTAACGCGCAAACTCTGCTTGTCCGCGCCATACCGAAAATCCCGCGCGTCCGCTTTGACGGCGAGTTGTGTCGAAGGCGTTGCGCCATCGGCGGCGAATGCCTGCCATTGCCCGGCATTGTCCAGCGCATCAATGAGCAGTTGGCTCATGGTGAAATCAATCTACACTACGCGTCTCAGATTCAATGCCCAACGCCGGAGCGATTCCACAAGGCGTTGGTGCAGCGGCAGCGGGATGCCCATTTGGACAAGATAGGGGGCGATGAAGCGGGCAACTTCATCCAGGTTTTGGAAATAGCGGCGCTCGCGACTCGTCACGTGCGTGATGTGACCGCGCCAGAGCACGTGGCGCGCCTCCGGCGGATTTTCTTCGATCCAAACCTTGACGACAAAGGAATGGCTAACACTCTCCGGCGACGCGGTGCGAGCGCCCGATGCGGTTTCGTCCGCAGGCAATTCGCGTTTCCCTTGACCCGGCTCCATAGTCGCAAGTTTTGTATGCCAATGTAATTTGCAAGGATCCTTACTCTGCGGAGCGATTGTAACAGCACGCGATTGTCGAAACGTCTACGCAGCGTCTTTCGGCGCGTCTTTTGGGGGGAAGAAATTCGGAAGTACAAGACCTTCGAGGTTTTGGCGATAAAGGACATCGCACGCGAACGCGTAAATTGACGCTTAATGTTTGCGATGGTTACATCGCGAGAAACCTCGAAGGTCTTGAACCGCGAATCTGCGTGAATCTACGCGAATAGGGGAAAAATTTCGCGTAGAACTTGTCCCGAAAGATTGAGGGATTCGCGGTTTCCTGCTTTGGTTTTGGCTCGTCCGAATTAGGATGGGCGGGACAATTTCCGTTCGATGGCTTGAATGTCCTGCTGCACCTGGGTATGCGCCGCCGCGAGCGAAACTTGGACGCGCTTGAGGCGCGCCAATATATCGCTTAACCCGAACGGCGCGGGGTCTGGTACGGCAGCGGGGAGCGCGGAAACTGCCGCGCCCGGCAACTCGTCGCGGCGGACTTGCTCGTACACTTGGCGCGTGCGTTCCGACGGTTTGACATTCAGTTCCTGTGCGAGCGCGGCGACGCAGCGGTCGTACTGGCGCAGCGCGCCCGTGCGGTCGCCGGCAAGATACAAGAGCCGCATCAAACGGCGATGGGTGCGCTCGCTGGCGCGGTCGTATTTCAAAATTTGCATGCCGTACGCGTGCGCCGTCTCGTAATCTTGGCGCGCTTCAAAGTACAGCACCAGTTTGTCGAGCATGGCAAGGTACATCATCTGGAAGCGTTCGCGCTCGTAAATGCACCAGTCCTGATACCATCCCTCCAGGAGCTCGCCTTGATACAACGCGACGATGGACTGTAACGCTTGTACGGTGGCGGCATCCAGCTCCTGCCCCGCCAAGCCGCGGAGGCGCGCGGACATTTCCTCGAGCTGCACGGCGTCTACCCATAACTCGGGCGCGCCGTGCAGACAGACCCAGTCTGCTTCGACCTGGAGGAGCAGGTTGTGCGAATCGTTCTGCCGCGCGCCGTTGATTTGCCAAAGCGTTTGGCGCAGATATTTCTTGGATTGTCCGGTGGGCATGTCGCCCCACAGCAGTCCCGCTAACGTTTCGCGCGGGTGTGGGCGCTCACGGTACAGCACCAAATAGGCGAGTAACTCTTGGACCTTGCGCTTTTCTAGACTGGCAATGGGGACATCGTGACGGAGCGCCTGGAATTTACCAAAGAGCGAGATCTGAAACACACTCATTGGACTCTCTTGGAAATCTGACGGGTGCAGGTGACAGGTGACGGGGAAAAAGCCGCGCCTGTCACTTGCATCCGTCTTGGGTGAGCCGAGTGGCTCAGCGCCAACATTTGCTCGAACGGATGAGGAAAGAGAATTCTCCGCGCGATGTGAAATTCCAATGAGGCAAAGACGTGCAGTGTAGAGCGGGGATGGGGCTAACACGGCGATGTCTCGCCGCGTCAGAACGGGTAGAGACAGGAGCAAAATAGATTGTAACACCAAAAAAGAGACTGTCAATGAAAATCAAAACCTGTGAGGTCTCGGAGACCTCACAGGTTTTTGAAAACATGTGTTTTACACCCCATTTGACAAATCGCGCCGCGCGTGAAAAAATAGGCGCAATTGTCTGTCGCGTCCGCGCACGACACCGGGAACCGCATCCATGATTAACACGCCGAATCCTACGCCGCCCAGCGGCATCGTCACATTCTTGTTTACCGATATTGAAGGCAGCACCGCGTTGTGGGAACGAATGCCCGAAGCGATGAAGCACGCGCTGGCGCTGCACGATCAATTGCTCCGCCTCGCAATCTCCAAACACAACGGCTTTATCTTCAAGCAAATCGGCGACGCCTTTCAAGCCGCGTTCGTCTTGCCGCAAGACGCGCTGGCAGCGAGTTTGGCAGCGCAGCGCGCGCTGCGGGACGCCGCGTGGGGCGAGACCGGCGCGCTGCGCGTGCGCATAGGCATTCACACCGGACCGGAAGAATGGCTCGGCGCCGATTACGCGGTCAGTCATACGCTGAATCGCGCCGCGCGCATCATGTCGGCGGGACACGGCGGCGAAATTCTCGTCTCGGGTGGAACGGTGGAACACCTGAACGACGCGCTGCCGCCCGAAGCGAACCTCACCGATTTGGGCAAGCACCGACTCAAAGGGCTAAAAATTCCCGAACACCTTTTTCAACTCACCGTCCCCGACCTGCCCGCCGAATTTCCCCCGCTGAATGTTTTGGAATCGTACCGCGCGCATTTTGAAACCGTCGTCCGCGCCATCAGCGAAAATCGCGTTGTGCCGCTGTTGGGCACGACCGTGAATCTGGTCGGGCGACCGGTGGACAAGACGTGGCAGTTTGGGCAAACGGAATTTTTGCCGGTTGGCTCTGAACTCGCCGAGCATCTCGCGCGGGTGTTTGATTATCCCCCCGGCGAGCCGCGCGATCTGGTGCGCGTTTCGCAATACGCGGCGGTCAAAGCGGGCATCGGTCCGCTGTACGACGAACTGCGCAAAATTTTCAAAGTCGAATATCCGCCGACGCCGATGCACCAATTTTTTGCCGGGCTGCCCGCGCTGATGCGTGAACGCGGCTTTCCGCCCGAATTGCTGATCGTGACGACGAATTACGACGACGCGTTAGAGCGCGCGTTTCGCGCCGCCGACGAACCGTTCGATCTCGTGACGTATATTGCCGAAGGCGACGCGCGCGGAAAATTTATGCACACGGCGCCGGATGGCAAAGCGCGCCCGATTGACAAGCCCAACAAGTATCTCGGCTTGAATCCCGAAGAGCACACGACGATTCTCAAAATTCACGGCGTCGTAGATCGCCAAAATCGCGCGCGCGACAGTTACGTCATTACCGAAGACCATTACATTGATTATCTGGCGCACAAAGACATTGCGCAGCAGCTCCCCGCGCAGTTGTTAGAACGCATGAGCTGGAGTCATTTCTTGTTTCTCGGCTATTCGCTGCGCGACTGGAATTTGCGCGTGATCTTGCACCGCATTTGGGGCGAGCAAAAATTCAAATACAAAGCGTGGGCGGTGACGGACCGGACGTTCACCGGCGAGAAACCGCAGCCGTTGGAGCAGGAATTTTGGCGCTTGCGCGATGTGGACATTGTCAAAATGCCGCTCGACGACTATGTAGAATCCTTGCAAACGCACTTTGAAGAACTGCCGCAAGGAGGGGAAGAATGACAACGTCCACGAACGGCAGCCCCGCTAGCGCCGCGCGTCGCACGCCGCCCGCGCCCTACAAAGGACTGGTCCCGTACGGCGACGCCGATTACGCGCTCTTTTTTGGGCGCGACGCCGAGCGTTCGATCATCATCGCGAACTTGCGCTCCTCGCGTTTTACGCTGCTCTATGGACCGAGCGGCGTCGGCAAAAGTTCCGTCGTCTGCGCGGGCGTAGTGCACCATTTGCGCGAGCGCGCGAAACAAAATTTACAGAAACGCGGCGCGCCCGAATTCGCGGTCGTGTATTTCAATCAATGGCGCGACAATCCGGTGAAAGGTTTGCTCGCCGCCGTCGCGGAGGCGGTCGCGACGCTGCGCGGCAAAAAATTCGAGGACGACGTCGCGGCGCAAGCACGCTCGCTGGACGAGCAGCTCAAAACGTGGGCGGAACGCGTCGGCGGCGATTTGCTGATTCTGCTCGACCAATTCGAAGATTATTTCTTGTATCATCCGAGCGAAGACGGCCCGGGCACGTTTGCCTATGAATTTCCGCGCATCGTCACCGACGCGCGCGCGCGCGTGAATTTCGTCATTTCCATTCGCGAAGACGCGCTGGCAAAACTTGACCGCTTCGAGGGACGCATCCCCACGTTGTTTGACAATTACATTCGGATTGACCATCTCGACCGCGACGCGGCGCGTGATGCCATCGTCAAGCCGATTGAACAATACAACAAAAGCGTGGGCGCGCCGGACGCGCAGGTCAGCATCGAGCCGGGACTCGTGGATGCGGTTCTGGATCAGGTCAAGACGGGCCGCGTTTCACTTGCCGAGACCGGCATCGGCGCCGTGCGCGACCTGGACAGCGCGAACGGGCACGGCAATGCCGAGGACCGCATTGAAACGCCGTTTTTGCAATTGGTCATGACGCGGTTGTGGGAAGAAGAAACCGGACCGGGCGCCGCGCGTCCGTATACGCTGCGGCTCGAAACTTTGAAGCGGTTGGGCGGCGCGGAACGCATTGTGCGCACGCATCTCGACAAAACGATGGGCGCGCTGCCGGCAAACGAACGCGCGGCGGCGGCGGGCATGTTTCATTATCTCGTCACGCCGTCAGGCGCCAAGATCGCGCACACCGCGCGCGATTTGGCAGAGTACACCGGCAATCAAGAAAAACAATTGATGCGGGTATTGGAAAAAATGTCCGCCTCCGGCATTCGCATCTTGCGTCCGGTCGCGCCGCCGCCGGACCATCTCGACGCTCCGACGCGGTACGAAATTTTTCACGACGTGCTCGCGCCCGCGATGCTCGACTGGCGCAGGCGCTATTTGCAGCAGCGTCGGAATCGCATGGTGTACTTTAGCATCGGCGCCTTGGTGGTCGGCGTGCTGTTGGTCATTGGCGCGTTATTGTTCAATCTCCAGCAAAGTCAACAGCAATTGGAACAAAAAGCGCAAGAAGCGCAATCGCTGAGTGAAGCGATTCTCACTTCGCAGCCGACGGGACAAGCCAATGTGCCGCCGACGTTTGTCGCCTTGCGCGCAACGGCAGCCGCCGTCGGAACGAGCGCGGCGGCGTTAATTTGTCAGGGCGCGCCGAGCATCAAATTTACCGCGTCGAAACAAGAGATTGCGCTGGGCGAGACCGTCTATTTGCAGTGGAGCAACGCGCAGCGCGTCAGCGATGTGAGCATCGAGCCGGGACTGGGCAAAGTGAGCATCGAGGGTTCACAAGCGGTGCAGCCGACCGCAACGACAAAATATACCTTGACCGCAGAGGGGTGCGGCGGCAAAACGACGCAAACGGTGACGATTCAAGTCATCCTGCCCACAGCACCGCCCGCGCCCACGGAACCGCCGCCGAGTCCCGTCCCGCCAACCGCAGTTCCACCCACAGTCACGAATATCCCGCCGAGTCCAACGCGCGTGTTTGCTTCGCCCACCGCCGCGCCTTTGCCGACGCTCGACATTCCGCCGGGGATTTATGTGAGCAAGCTGCGGGTGACACCCGAGCAGCCGCGCGCCGGAGATACGATGCGGTTTACGGCAAACTTTTTGAATACGACGGGCAGGGCGCAAAGTTATGAATGGTGCGTGGACATGTTTTTGCCCGACGATGTGAGCCGGTCTGTCGGCATTTCGTCCTGTCAACAGCAAGAGATTCCGCAAGGCGAATCCGAACTGAGCGGGGTGATATGGAACATCCAGCGCATCGGTTCCTGCACGCGCTATCTCGGCAAAGCCATTTTCAGAGACTCTTCGCGTGCGCGCTTTGACTTTTTGCAGCCCGATGGCAATCTCTTTTATTTGAACTTTACCGTGTGTCCGTGAAAAATTGACCAACAGTGTCCATAAAGAAAACTGCGAGGTTTCGAAACCTCGCAGTTTTTTTACTCGGCTTGGACGGCGACGAGCGCCACATCATCGTACACCGGCGCGCTGCCGCGAAATTGAGCAATGTGTTCGAGCAAATGGTTGCACAACCCTTGCGCGTCGCTGTCCCGGTCGGCTTGTAAAGCGGCTTGCACGCGGTCACTCCCGAATTGTTCGTGCGCGGGATTCAGGGCTTCGGTCACGCCGTCGGTCATCAAGAGCATGGTTGTGCCCGGCGGCAGCGCGAACGATTCTTCGTCGAGTAATACAAAATCAAGAATACCGAGCGGCGCGCCTTGACCTTGCGGCGGCGAGCACAAGACGCCGTCAGGTTGACGCAGGAGCGGCAGTTCGTGCCCCGCGCGCGCGTATTGAAATTCACGCGTGACGCGATTCAAAATTCCATACAGCACCGTTACAAACAAACCCGCTGCATTCATTTCCAAAAGATATTGGTTGACGCGTTCCAACGTTTCGCGCGGCGAACGGTTCTGGCGCGCTTCGGCGCGAATCAGCGCGTGCGTTTGCGCCATAAAGATCGCGGCGGGCACACCCTTGTCGCTGACGTCGCCAATGACGATGGCAAGCGCATCGTCACTCAACGGAATGAAATCATACAAATCGCCGCCGACCTGACGCGCCGGCACAATCTGCGCGCCGAAACGGTAGCCCGCCAATGCGGGCAAAGCGCGCGGCAAGATGCTCATTTGAATTTCGGCGGCGAGTTGCAGCTCGCGCTCCAATTTCTCTTTTTCGATGACCTGCGCCTGCGCGGCTTGTAATTCCTCATACGCCCGGGCGAGTTCGATATTTTTCTGTTCGAGCGCGCGATTCTTGGCAATCAGGTCTGCCATCGCGTTGTTGTGCGCGTCGGTGAGGCGGTTGGAAAGCACGCGCACCATCTCGTAGGCGAGGAACGGTTGGCGCGTCAGCAGCGCGTCAAATTCCGCGCGGGTCATTTCCCACAAACACGTGTCGCCGTGGGCGCGGACGCTGGCGGTGCGCTTGCCGTCGAGATTGAACAGACTCATCTCGCCGATAAATTCGCCGGGTTTGCGCGTATTGACGATGCGCTCGTCGTGCGTGCCGATGCTTTTGACAACTTGTAATTCGCCGTCACGTACGATATAAAAATGCTGCCCCGCATCGCCTTCGTAAAACAAGACGGTGCCGGTGGGCAGTGTGCGGTCGCGAATCTATTCGATTCGTTGCGAACTGTGTTCGCGAGCACACTTGGTGTAGTTGTTGGCGCGATTTTTCCGATGAAGGCGATGGAATACATCGCACATCGGCATCGCCCGCCGCGCCGACCCAAAACCTTGACGCACACCCGATGTGGTTTATCCTCTTGACAGTGTGCGGGTAACGATAATAGAATCAACTGCGCTCGTTGCAGTGCGACCATTGTAGGACACTCTGACGCGGACTGCAAACCGATGGAACCCAGAGCTGACACAGTACATCAGCGGAGAATTCGCCTGCGCGCGAGGGATTGCGGATATACGCCAGCCGAGCAATCAGGTCTCAAAAGGAGCAGTATGGAAATAACGGTTTCTCAAGCGGAAGGTCCCAAGCCCATCACGATCATGCAAGTACACGGCAACATTGACTCAAGTTCGTTCGAGGTATTTCAAAAGCGGGCGGAAGAACTCATTCACGGGGGCGTACACGATCTGATTATTGATTTGGAGCACGTTCCCCACATGAGCAGCGCCGGTCTGCGCGCCTTGAATCAGATTTACAATCAACTGCGCGGCGAAAAGGAAGACCAGCAGAGTGTCAGCAAAGGTGTCACTTCCGGCGCCTACAAAGCGCCGCATCTCAAATTGCTCGCGCCGAGTTCCCGCGTGGCGCAAACGCTCAAAATGAGCGGCTTTGACATGTTTCTGGAGATTCACCCGAATCTCAAAAGCGCGCTCGCTTCTTTTTGAGGGTTAGGGGCTGACGGTGTCTTGGACCACTTGGCGCGCGCGTCGTACTTTTAGGGGGTCGTTGGAACAGTTGGCGCACTTGCGCGAGTTTGTGAATGAGACCGCGCCGCAATTCGGCTGCAACGAGGAGGACACGTTCGCGGTCGAGTTGGCGTGCGATGAAGCCGCCGCGAATGTTTTTAGTCACGCGTTCGGGACGATGCCCGGAGAAATTCAAGTGGAACTGTGGCGTCACGACAATACCGTTACCGTCCAAATGAAATATCACGGCGGCGCGTTCGACCCGTTGCAGGTGCCGATGCCGGACCTGGACGTGCCGCTGGAAGAGCGCCCGATTGGCGGGCTGGGGTTGTATTTCATGCGCCAGCTCATGACCGAGGTCAAGTTTGAATTCGATACGGTGAACGGCAACGTCTTGACGATGCACCGCTTGCTCATCCCGGAAAGTAGAGGATAAATTCATGGATTTGAAATGGGAACGTCCCGCCGCTTTTCCCGCCCTCGCCATTCTGCAGGTGCAGGGGAGTGTTGACGGGTCCAATTACCAACAGCTGATCCAACGCGGCGAAGCGCTGTACGCCGAGGGCGTACGGCGACTCGTGCTCGATTTGAGTGGGTGCGCGTACATGAGCAGTTCGGGACTCGTCGCGCTGAATGCTCTCTCGAAATTGCTGCGCGGCGAAAGCGCGCCCAACATGGAGAATGGTTGGGCGGTGCTCAAGACTTTGGACGATGCGCGCAGCGCGTTAGGGCAATCGCAAATCGTGTTGGTCAATCCGACCACGCGCGTGCAACGCGTGCTCGATCTGGCAGGGTTGAAATCAATGCTGCCTATTTATCCCGATACGGCAAGTGCGTTGGCGGCGTTTACGTGATGCCGCCAACAAATGAAAATCAAGGAACCGCGAATCTACGCGAATCTACGCGAATAAGACTCGGGATTCGCGTAGATTCGCAGTCTATTTTCAGGAGAATAGCCCACGAGCCATTGGCTCATCACAACGGATGAAAAATGACGGCGGCAATTTGCCGACGCGGTCTTTTGCCCCGTCACCCGTCACCCGTCATCTTACCCATTTTCAAAGGAGTCCGAAATGGAATTGAAAACGGAAACACGCGGAAATACACTCGTTCTTACCATAAGCGGCAGCTTGGACGCATTGACCGCGCCCGAACTGAGCGACGCGCTTTCGACACAGCTGCGCGACGGCAATACGAATTTGGTCGCCGATTTGTCGCAGCTCGAGTACACCAGCAGCGCCGGTTTGCGCGTCATGCTGAACGGCGTCAAAGAGGCGCGCCAAAAGGGCGGCGACCTGCGGCTCGCGGCGATTCAACCGAACGTGAAAAAAGTGCTCGACCTTTCGGGGTTCATGAGCATCATGAAAGCTTTTCCCGATGTGGATGGCGCAGTGGCGAGTTTCGCATAAACAGAATCCGTAGCATCGGGGCTTGTCCCCGTTGAAATGCACGCGGGGTCATGCTACGAAGCGAGCCAGAGTAAAAATGTCAAATCAGCAAACGCGTGTGGCGTTGGTGATCGGGGCGGGCAGTGTGAAATGTGCGGCAGCCATCGGTCTGCAAAAGGTACTGCAGCGCGAAGGGATTGAAATTGGAATGGTGGTCGGGGCGAGCGGCGGCAGTTTGTACGCCGCGTTGATTGCCATGGGCGCGTCGCCGGAACAAGCCGCCGCACAGAGCGCGCATTTGTGGACGCGCGGGGTTACGGCAAAACGCAACGGGCGCGCATTGTGGCAAATTTTGCTGCCGAACGTTTTTGGGTTCGACGCTAGTTTCGGTACGGTGGACGATACGATTTTGATGCAGCAATTGCGTGCCGTGTACGGCGACGCGAAAATCGAGGATGCAAAGATTCCGCTATATCTCACCGCGACCGATTTTGAAAACGGCGCGCAAGTGGTTTTGACGCAGGGCAGTTTGGTGGACGCGCTGCGCGGCAGTCTCGCGATGCCGTACATTTTCCAAGCCCATCGCGTCGACGGACGCTTGCTGGTGGATGGCTATTTGACGGACCCGATGCCCGTCGGCGTGGCGATCAAAGAAAACGCGAACGTGATTTTGGCGATGGGTTTCGAGAGTCCGTATCAAGGCACGATCAATGCGCTGCTGCGTTACACGTTTCAGATCAGCAGTATCATGTCCAACAATTTGCTGAGAGCGAATTACGCGTTTCACGCGCTGGTGCATCACGGCGAAGTGCTGCCGATTCTCCCGCAGTTCGAGCAGCGCATCGGCGCGTTCGACACCGACAAAATTCCTTACATCGTTCAAGCGGGCGAACGCGCGGCGGAACAACAGCTGCCGTATCTGAAAAAATTGTTGGCAGGCAGTTGACGGTACGAGACCCCAAGTGTTTGCGCCGCGTTACGCGACTCGATTTGCGAAATCGTTGAAAAACACTTGGGGTCTTGGATCACGCGACTTGATGCGCGCTATTTGGCAATTCTTGATGTTCCCGTCTATAATTCAATCGCTCTCGCTCCGTTCGATGTACCCACAAGTTAGCCGGTCTCGTTCCCTCGATGAAATTTCACCGCGAGCGTAAACCCTCGCCCTGGCTCGTCCAGAATCTTTATTTGCGCGACACGTGGGGTTACACCTACGGTTTGTCGCGCCCGCGCCGTTTCGACCCCCGCCGCTTTTTTATTTGGGCGATGCTCGCGTTTGCCGTGGTGGATGTGGTGCTCGCGGTCGTGTTTCTATTTGCATTTCTTTTTCCGCCGCGTCCCACCCTCTCGACCGCAAAACGCAGTGTTACCCGCACCCCGACCGTTTTCGCTCGCCCGGCGAGTCCCACGCCCGAACCGACGCAGCCGCCGCCCGCAGCGACGCGCGTGCGTCCTACCAAGTCCGCGCCAACGCGCATCGCGACGCAAGCGCCGCCTCCAGCCGAACCAACCCAACCGGCGGTTCCGGTGGTGGAAAAAAATAATGTCGCGCCCGGTCGGACGTTCGCGTTTGATTTGCCTGCTACATTGAATGTGGGCGCACTCAACGTCGAGCTTCCGCCCGAACCGGCGGATTGTACGCCTGCCGACCAAATGCCCGAGGTGGTCGGCGAATCGGTGAAATTGTGCGCGGGACAAACGTATCGCCCGTTCACGCTGCGCGGCGAAAATATCGGTGTGTTTGGCGACAAGAGCGCGGTGATTCAAGCGAGCGGGCGGGGCTATGGCATTGTGGCGGAAGGCGCGCGCTTGACGATTCAAAACGTCACCATCCGCGCGAGCACCGATCCGCTTGATGCCGCCGTGCTTTTGTGTTTGTATCCCGATTGCAAAGGCAGACCCGGCGGCGTGGCGTACGGCGGCGGCATTTTGGTGCGCGCCCCCGATACGACGATTATGGATTCTGATATTTCGGGCGGCGTCGCGGGCGTGGCCGCCGAACGTGTACGCGGCTTGAAATTGCTCAACAATCGTTTGGACAATGCCACCGGATGGGGCTCGTACAATTTCGCGGTGGAGGCAAGTATCTTTGTCGGCAATTCACTGAGCTACGCGAACCGCAGCTGCAAAACACCGGACGGCGGCTTTTTGCCGAGCGGTTGTGAATCGGCCGGCTGGTCGTGCATTGCGTGTCAGAAAAATATCATTGCGCGCAACACGTGCACCGGCTCGGGCGACTGCTATTACATGAACGGCGAAGGCAATCTCACCTCCAACCACAATCGTTTTCATCAAAACGAATGTCGCGCCGCGCCGCACAATTGTTACGAAGTTACTTTTGCGGTCGGCAATGAATTTGTCGAAAACATCGCGCGGGATGATCCCGATACCGGCGCGGCGTGCAAATATCCGTTTTGGGTCGGCGGCTCCCAAGTGTTTTTCTCGCGCAACTATTGGAGCTGCACAATCAGCCCCGATACGGCGATCCAACACGCCACCGCTTCGACGCACGTGCCGACGAAGGTGGAGAATCGGTGAGGGGGAATCGCGTATCGCGTATCGCAAATCGCGTATCGCGTATGGTGAGACGTGAGACGTGAAACGTGAGACGTGAGACGTGAAACGTGAGACGTGAAACGTGAGACGTGAGACGTGAAACGTGAGACGTGAAACGTGAGACGTGAAACGTGAAACGTGAAACGTGAGACGTGAGACGTGAAACGCACTATCTCACTATTGCACCATCGCACTATCGCACTATCGCACTATTGCACCATCGCACTATCGCACTATCGCACTAACGCGTGAAAGACTATTACACTTTACTGGGCGTCAAGCCCACAGCGTCGGCGGCGCAAATTGATGCGGCGTACCGGGGCTGGATGCAAAAATATCATCCGAACGTTCGCGCAACGCAGCAGGGACTCGACCGCATGCGCGAATTGAATGAAGCCTGGCGTGTGTTGAGCGATTCCGCACAGCGCGCCGGGTATGATCGCGCGCGCGCCGAAGGCGCGGTGTATCAGCCGCCGACGGCACCCGCAACCCCACGCGCCGGTGCGCCATCTGTGGTTGCAGACTTTGGCGCGCCGCGACGCAAGGGCGGATCCTGTTTGGTGCGCTTGGTGGTCGTCGCGGTGTTCTTGTTCGCGGTCGGCATTTTTTTGTGGGGTCTGAATCAAGAGGTAAATTTCGCTGCGTGGTGGGAACGTACGCAAAATGAAATCAGCGCGTTCATTCCCCTGTCGTCCCCGAATCAGACTTTTAGCGCGCAATCCGACGTTCCGCCGACGCCCGACCCGCGCTGTCGCAACGGCTGCGAAACACCTCCGCCGGGGTGCGTCGTCAAAGGCGATGTGGAGCCCGACGGCGAGCAGTATTTTTATTTGCCGAACGACGAAGGGTATGGAAGTGTGCGCGTCGAAATTTCCAAAGGCGACCGTTGGTTTTGCGCGTTGACGGATGCGCAATCGGCGGGCTGGACGCGCAAAGCGCCGACCGAGACTCCCCCCCCCTCACCCCCCCCTGACGCTTTTACCACCAATTTGCCCCGCCGCAGTTTGGTCGTCTGCGCCGACCATGCCGCGCTGCGCCAAGGACCCGGCGCTGATTACCCTGAAGTTGCAAGCGTGGCGAACGGGGGACGCGTGGCTGTGACAGGCGTGAATGGCGAATGGTCGGTGGTCAATATGGACACTGGCGCGGCGTACATTCATACGACGCTTTTGTGTACGCCGACGCGTCCGCCGCAGCCCGCGACGAGCGCAGTGAACGCGAATGGCGAGACTGCGACGCCATTCGCCGCTACAACCAATTCACCCATTGCCAATGCCGCGCGCGCGTTCAAATATCCTGCGCCGCAATTGCTCGAACCGACGAACGGCGCGCGCTATTGGTGCACGCGCGATTTGGTTTTGACGTGGACGTTGGCTGCGCCCGCGCTCGCGCCGGACGAATACTTTTTGGTGGAAAGCAAACCGCACGAACGTGAGCGTTGGACGGCGCTTTCGGATTGGACCAAAGGCACGACGGTAACGCTTTCGCCCAATCGCGGCGGCGGTTCGTGTGACACGGTATGGTGGAGCAACACGGGCGCGTATCAGTGGCGCGTAAGTGTCGTGCGCGGCAACAAAGAAGTGCCGGAATATCTCAGCCCGTTTGCCGTGAATGATGTGATTTACGCGAAATAAATGCCATACAGACGTTACACCGTAACGTCTCTACGATGGCGCAATGTTTGACACTCGCCGCGCGCCCATCTATAATTCACCGCGCTGGACCATTTCATAGACAAGGAGTTATTGCATGGGCAAAGGAGACAAACGCACCAAACGCGGTAAACTGTTTCGCGGTTCACGCGGCAAGGCGTATCCGAGCAAACCGCCGCCCGCGCCGCCGAAACCCGAACCCAAAGCTGCGCCCGTCAAAGCACCCAAGCCGCCGCGTCCGCAGCCCGCGGCGCCAAGTGAACCCACCCCGCCTGCCGCACAAAGTTAGCAATTCAAGCGAGTACCAGCAAGGTGCGTCGGAAGTAAAAATTCCGCGCACCTTGTTCTTTGGAGGTTTGCATGTCACGCGATGCCAAGTCACCATCCACCGTAGCAAGTCGGCTGGGCTTGATGACTGTGCTGGGCACGGGCATCGGGACCGCTACGGGCGCGGCGCTTGGAAATGTGCCGTTCGGCGTTGGCGCAGGTGCAATATTGGGGCTGGTCGCCGGGGTGGTTGCAGAATTTCTCCGGCGGCGCAAACGCGCCCATCCAAATTAATGCCTTTGTAGATGATTTCACATTGCCCCTTTTTTTGTTCTTTGTTATAATCGTTGCTGCTTTAGCTCACCGTCACCTGCTCATTGGTGTACATTCCGTGTGAGTGAGGGCGCCCCACGGTTCGATCCACTTTTTTTTTGACAACGATGATGTTGGCATTCCTCGACGCGCAGTTTCATTTACGGAAAGGGGGTGTTTCTGTAAGAGAATCTGTCCTGACGCCTGTGTTTGAAACGACCCCTACGCCGCGCACAGCGTGCGGGTAACAGGAACATTGATTTTGTGCGCGATCCATTTACGGAGGAGAAGAAAGATGCAGTTCAAAACATTGCAAACAAAAGTGTTGGCAGTTTTGGTGCTGATGCTTGCCATCAGTGTTGTTGTGGCGGCTTGTGGTCCGACGGCGACGCCTACGTCCGCGCCCACCGCAGTGCCGGTGCAACCGACAGCAGTACCCGCGCAACCGACGGCGGTGCCCGCGCAGCCAACAGCAGCTCCGAGCGGCGCCGCAGCCATCAAAGTTGGTTTAGTGACGGACGTGGGTGGACCGGACGACAAGTCGTTCAATGCGACTTCGATTGCGGGGATGGAACGTGCGATCAAGGAATTGGGGATTTCGCCCGAATCGAAATACCTGCAATCGCGGCAGCCGACGGATTAC
>JACQWQ010000154.1 GCA_016209205.1 Chloroflexota bacterium | reverse complement strand
CGCTTGCGCCGCGTCCAGCGAAAATCCGCCCACGAAGACGGCTAACTGCGCCCACAAATTTTTTTCGGCAGCAGTGAGCAGCGCATAACTCCACTCGATCGCCGCGCGCATGGTTTGATTGCGCGGCAGCTGCGCGCGTTCTCCCAGCGCCAATAATTGCAGCGCGTCGTCCAAGCCGCTTTCAATCTGCTGCGCCGAGAGCGCATTGACCCGCGCGGCGGCGAGTTCCAGCGCCAACGGCAGCCCTTCCAGACGGCGGCAGATGTTGACCACCGCAGTCGCGTTTTCGGCGGTAAATGCAAACGACGGCATGACCGCGTGGGCGCGTTCGATGAACAATTGCACTGCCTCGAACTGCGCCAGCGTCGCCAATGCGTCGTTGGAAATTTCGCGCGGATACGCCAGCGGCGCGAGCTGCCAAACCTGTTCGCCCAACACGCGCAGCGGCTCGCGGCTCGTCGCCAAGATTTTCAAATCCGGACACTGCTGCAAAAGCGTTTTCGCAAACGGCGCAACCGCATCCAGCAAATGTTCGCAATTGTCCAAAACGAGCAGACATGGTTGCGCGCGCAAGACGCGCGCGATGCGCTGTGCAAGATTGTCCGCGCCTTGTTCTTGAATGTTCAACGCGGCGGCGAGCACGTTCGGCAGCAGCGCGGGCGCGCCCAGCGGCGCCAATTCGATCCAAAATACGTTTTCAGCATCCGTCATCCGGCGCGCACATTCCAGCGCGAGCCGCGTTTTGCCCGCGCCGCCGGGTCCGCACAAGGTGAGCAGACGCGCCCGCCGCAACAGTGTCTCTACCGCCGCAACATCTTGGACGCGTCCGACGAAACTTGAAAGCGCGAGAGCCAGATTGGAAATGCACGGGGCGTCCTCCGATGCGGTGTGGAGCGTTTCATACAATTGCTGTGTGGCGGCATCCGGTTCCACCTCCAGCTCGCGCGCCAGATGTTCGCGCAGCGCGTGATATTGTTTTAACGCGCGCGGGCGTTTGCCCTCACGCGCATACAAACGCATCAACGCGCGGTGCGCCTCTTCGCGCAGTGGGTCCTCGGCGACCACGCGTTCAAGCAATTGGCGCGCGTCCGCAAACGCGCGTTCGCGCTCATAGCGCGCGGCGAGTTCCACGCGCAGCGATAAATGCAGTTGGCGCAGTTCTTCGCGCCGCGCCAAGGTCCACTCGGCATAACGGTCTTCGGGCAGCAATTCTCCCGTGTACAATGCGAGCGCGGCTTGGTACGATTCGATGGTTTGCGCGCGGCGCGCATGCTGTGTCGCCGTTTCAAACGCTCCCACATCCGTCCACAGCCCGCCGTCGGGACAAAGCGCGACGAGCTCGTTTCCCCAAACGATGCTCCGTTCTTCCAGCGCGTTCACTGTACCCAACGCGCGCCGCGCTGTATAGACAACTTGATGCAAGGAGTGTCGCGTAGCATCTGGTGATGCGGCGGCCCAAAGCGTTTCGACGATAACATCCGGCGCAAGTTGGTGTTGCGGGGCAAGCGCCAGCAATTTCACGAGTTGGCGCGCGCGGCGCAACCGCCACGCGCGCGGCGGAATCGCACGCTCTTTGTTGACCACGCGGAAATCACCAAAGAGCTGGATTTGTAGGTCAATCGCAGCAGAGTTCGACATCGGTTCGGGAGATTTTATTACAGGATATCCGTTGCGCCAACGATTGAGACGACGAACGTAGTGACGAATTCATTCGTGGCGCCGAACGATTAAAATCGTTACTACGTTACCCGTCCAGGCGTTTGCTTTCGGCATACGGCAAAATATCAATCACCTCGCCCGCTTGTAACCGCGTTTTCACGTCGTTCCAAAATGACGTGTCGAATAAATCCGCGTGCGTTTGCAAGATTACGGCTTGCCACTGCGGCGCGAGACCCAGCCACTTTTTGAATTCTTCGGGAAAGAAATCGTTCGGCTCTACGTAGAACCACGTTTCCTCCGCCAACTCGTCGTCGTCATCGCGCGCCTGCGGCAACCGGCGAAAATTCAAATCGGTCAGCAAGCACAATTCGTCGTAATCGTACGAAATCACACGCCCGTGCCGCGTCACGCCGAAATTTTTCAACAGAATATCGCCGGGAAAGATATTCGCTTTCGCCAAATCCTTGATCGCGTTGCCATAGTCCATCACCGCGCGGCGCACCGCGTCATCGTCCGCGTATTTCACAAATAGGTTCAACGGCTCGAGACGCCGCTCGACATACAAATGTCGAATGACCACGCGGTCGTCTTCGACCCGCGCCGTATTGCCCGCACGGCACAGCATTTCGTCCAACAACGCGTCGGCGAAACGAGCGCGCTCGAATTCGAGATGTTCAAATTCCTGCGCGTCAATCAAACGCCCGGCGCGGTCGTGGCGAAACACCAAATTGTATTTGGCTTTGACCTGTTCCGGTGTGGTCTGTTTCGGCTCGTCGAACGAATCCTTGATAATTTTGAAGACCGCTTCGTACGACGGCAAATGAAACACGAGCATGACCATGCCGCGCTCGCCCGGCGCGATTTCGAATTGATCGTCCGATTGGCAAGATGCTTGAGCAAATCGCGATACAACTCGGTTTTGCCGTGCTTGTGATAGCCGATGGAAATGTACAATTCCGCCGCCCGCTTGCGCGGCGTCAACGTTTGCAAAAAGCGCACGAGATCATACGGGCGGTCGGCCTCGACAAAAAAGTACGAACGCGTGAACGAAAACAAAATGCTCACATCGTCCTCGTCCAACAGCGCCGCGTCCACGTGTACGCCCGCCGCGTCATTTTGGAGCGCCAAAACCAACGGCAGGATGTGCGCGCCCGCATACAACTTGCCGACCAAATACGCGCGCCTGCCGCGATAAAAAATCTTGGTCGCAATCTGCACGCGCGTGAGCATCAGCGGCGCGCTCAAGCGGCGGAGTTTGCGTTCAATTTGCACCGCGACGCGCTGCGCATCCCGCGCGACATCTTGATACGGCGCGGCAAATGTGAAATCGCGCAAGAGGTGCTCGATCAGGGCAGCCGTCGAATCCAGACGCTTCGACGCAACATCGGTGCTCGCGTAGCTGCGCAGAATCGGCGTTCGCGCGTGCGTAGGCGGCGCGTCAAAATCCGTGTCCACAAATTCGATTTGCGCGTCCACGCCCACCGTCGCAAAGATGCGACGCGTCACACTGTTGTAAAACGTCTCGGCGATTTCCCAGTCGTCACGGTCGGCGATCATGCCCGAATACACGGCTTTGATGCCAACCCACACCGTGTGGTCATTCACGCGCTCGTCCAACAGTTCGCGAATCGCGCTCACCGTCCGCGCAATAATTTTGCTGCGCAGTTCGAGGCGCCGCGTCGAATCTGCCAACATGCCCTGCCAATCCCGTTGTTCAAAGCGCGCCTTGGCGCGGCGCGTAATCGCCTTGAACTCGTTGTGATATTCCCCAAACCCATTGCCAATCGCCGCCGCGCCAAAATTTGCCAGACGCGAATCAGAGAGCGACTGAGACATGATTGATTTGCTCGTTATACAAGTGGACTGCTATAATTAGAAACGAAATCCTGTCAGAAACTGCGACAATGTCACCCACGGTCAAACGCGAAGGCAAGTATCGCTTTTTTTTCAACAGTCGCGAAGAAACGCGGCGTCATGTGCATGTTGCCACTGCCGATGGTAATGCCAAGTATTGGCTGCAACCCCGGATTGAATTGGCAACGTATTACAATTTGAGTTCCAAGGAACTCGAGGAAATTGAAGATCTGGTCAGAGAGTACGCGAATGAAATCACTAGCGCTTGGAACAGACATTTCGGACAGTAGCATTACTTCCGTAACCTCACAGGGCTTTTGGGTTTTGGTATGGGGCAAAGAATATTTTGTACCCTTTGCTGATTATCCCGTATTTGCTACAGCTATGGTCAGCGATCTATTTACCATTGAAACAGTCGGCAAAACAGGACTCTATTGGCCCGCCTTGGACGCGGATATCGAGTTGGAAGCGTTAGAGAACCCCGCCAAGTTTCCGCTCTTGTTTCACTAGTAACAGTGAACTGCAGAAAGAATTAGGGCGAGCCCTTGCGTACAACAGCGCAAGCTCGCCCTTTTTTAATTGAACCTATGCAGTTTTCTCAGTGGATCACGTGCTCGGGCATTGTAACTTGAAACTGTGCTTCTTCGGTGGAACCCGCTAACGCTTTGGTCGAGACCGCGTCGCCGGTGAGGGCGGCTTGCACTTGATCGAAATAGCCCGCGCCGACGAAACTTTGATGTTTGACGGCTTTGTAGCCGTACGCGTGTTCCATCTCGAATTCTTGTTCCTGCAAACGCGAGTACGCCAACATTCCTTCCAGACTGTATTCGTGCGCGAGTTGGAACATGCTCGCGTTGAGGGTGTGGAAACCTGCCAGCGTGACGAATTGAAATTTGTAGCCCAGCTCGCCCAGTTTTTCCTGGAACCCCAGCATCGTCTTGGCATCGAGATGCTTTTTCCAATTGAACGACGGCGAGCAATTGTACGCCAACCATTTGCCCGGAAATTTTTCGTGAATGCCCTGTGCAAACTCGCGCGCTTCGCCTAAATCCGGTTTGTTGGTTTCGCACCACACCAGGTCCGCGTACGGCGCGTACGCGCGTCCTTTGGCGATGGCGAGTTCGATGCCGCCGCGCACCGCATAATATCCTTCGACGGTGCGTTCGCCGGTCATGAACGCTTCGTCAACCGGATCGTTGATGGTGTGCATCAGATGCGCGCCTTCGGCATCCGTCCGCGCAATAATGAGCGTCGGCACGCCCAGCACATCCGCCGCCAAACGCGCGGCGTTCAATTTCGGAATAAATTCATGTACGCCGACCAACACTTTGCCGCCCATGTGTCCGCATTTTTTCAGCGCCGACACCTGGTCTTCGAGATGTACGCCCGCCGTGCCCGCCTCGATCATCGCTTTGACCAATTCAAACACATTGAGCGTGCCGCCAAAACCCGCTTCCGCATCGGCGACCAACGGCGCGAACCAGTACGGAACGAACGCCGTTTCGTTCCCGCTCCCCGCCGCATTCCCGCGCGCATCGCCATTCCCGCGCGCCGCAGCAGTTCCGCGCCCACCGTCGTTCCCGTTCCCGTGAACGCTACGGCGAGCGTTCCCTACGTCAGGGGCGCTGCCGCGCATGTTCACCGACTGGAGGTAATGAATCTGGTCGGCGCGTTGGAGCGCGTTGTTGATGCGTTTGATGAGGGTTGGAACACTGCTGACCGAATACAAGGACTGGTCGGGATACATTTGCAGCGAGTCATTCGCGTCGCCTGCGACCTGCCAGCCGCTGACGTAAATCGCTTTCAGCCCCGCTGCGACCATTTCGACGGCTTGATTGCCGGTCATGGCGCCCAGCGAACGAATGAACGGTTCGGTTTCCAGCAAATGCCACAATCGCCGTGCGCCCATTTCCGCGAGCGTGTATTGAATTCGCGTCGAACCACGCAAGCGTACTACGTCGGCTGCGGTGTAGTTGCGCAAAATGCCGCGCCACCGCGCGGCTGTCCTCCATTCGTTTTCGAGCGCCAGAACTTGTTGATCGTACGACATGTTTGTAATAACCACAGCGTTCACGTCGGAATCAGCCCGAGTGAACGCTGCGGGTGAAGCAAAGATGAAGATGTGCGCTCCCCGTGCGTGTAATTGCGACCAACAGTGCCGCCGCGCGCGGGGAGCGCTTCTAGGATAACACGAAGAATACAAAAATGTACGCGGAGATTGTAAAGATTTAGTAAAAAAAAGACGATGAAAATGCAAAAACAAGGGAACTGCAGGAATTTTATTTCCCGCAGTTCCCTCAATTCCTTGTCTTTCCTGTCTTTCAATCCAAATACGCGTACGCCGGCAGCGTCATAAAGTCCGACAATTGCTCCGCCGTCACCAACTGGTCAAACAAGAGCGCCGCCTCGGCAAGACGCGACTTGGCAACATTTGCCCCGCCCCACGCGAGCTTGATTTTTTCCACTTCGTCGTCAAAGAGCTCGCGATAGAGTTCGCGCGTCACACGGCGTCCGTCGTCCAGCACGCCGTTGTGGTGAATCCACTGCCACATCTGCGAACGCGCGATTTCTGCCGTCGCGGCGTCTTCCATCAAATTATTGAGCGCCACCGCGCCGTTGCCGCGCAGCCACGCTTCCATGTATTGGATTGCTACGCTAATGTTGTTGCGCACGCCCGCTGCGGTGATTTTGCCGCCGGGGACCGTGAAATCAATCAACTGCGCCGCAATCACATTTACGTCTTCGCGCAGCCGTTCTTTTTGATTCGCTTTTTCGCCCAACGCCGCATCAAAGACCTCGCGCACGGTCGGCGCCAAATCGGGATGCGCAATCCACGTCCCGTCGAAACCGTCTTTCGATTCGCGCAATTTGTCCTCGCGCACTTTAGCCAACGCATTCGCGTTCACTTCCAAATCTTTGCGCGAAGGAATAAATGCTGCCATGCCGCCCATTGCGTGCGCGCCGCGTTTGTGACACGTCCGCACGAGCAGTTCCGTATACGCGCGCATGAACGGCGCCGTCATGGTCACCTGCGCGCGGTCCGGGAACAAAACATTCTGACGCGCGCGGAATTTTTTGATGCACGAAAAAATGTAATCCCAGCGCCCCGCGTTCAAGCCCGCAATGTGCTCGCGCAATTCATACAAAATTTCTTCCATCTCGAACGCGGCGAGAATGGTTTCAATCAATACCGTCACTTTGATGGCGCCCGTCGGCAATCCGACATAATTCTGTGCGAACACAAATACGTCATTCCACAAGCGCGCTTCGAGATGCGACTCGAGCTTGGGCAGATAGAAATAGGGACCTGTGCCCCTGGCAAGCAAGCGGCGCGCGTTACGGAAAAAATACAAACCAAAATCAAAGAGCGCGCCGGACATGGCGCGCCCATCTACATGCAAGTGTTTTTCTTCGAGGTGCCACCCACGCGGGCGCGCCATCAACGTTGCCACCTTGTCGTTCAAGCGATATTCTTTTTCCGGCGTTTGCAGGAAAATCGTACGCTCGATCGCTTCCGTGAGGTTGCTCTGCCCTTGCAGCATATTGCTCCATGTCGGCGCATTCGCATCTTCGAAATCCGCCATGAACAGATCCGCGCCGCTGTTGAGCGCGTTAATGAGCATCTTTTTATCCGTCGGTCCGGTGATTTCAATGTGCCGCCGCTCCAAATCCGCAGGGATCGCGGCGACGCGCCAGTGCGGGTCATTGCGAACGTGCGCCGTTTCCGCGAGGAACGTCGGGTCGCGTCCGGCATCAATCGCCATTTGACGTTCCACGCGTTTTTCCAAGAGCTCGATGCGTCGTTGATTAAACTCGCGCTGTAACGCCACAATAAAATTCAGCGCGTCCTTGGTCAAAACTTGTTCCCCGATTTCGTCCAACGGACCAAGAATTTCAACCCCGGCAGGAAGGTTGAGGTGACTCATGCGTTCTCCTTGAATATAACCTGTAGTAACGTGCGATGCAGTGCATCGCCTTATTCGTTGGGACGGGCGGAACGATTGAAATCGTTACTACGCTGTTTACGCTCTCAGCGTTTCGAGTTTCTCCAATGTCGCGTTCAATTCGGTCAGCGCGCGGCGCAGAGGGCGCGTCGCCGCGCGCCGGCGTTTGAGACGCGGCTGCTCCGGCGGGTTTTCCAAAATGCGGCGCAGCGTACGCGTCGAGAGACTGTCCTGCTGCAATGCGCGCAGCTCTTGTAAAAGGACCCGCCGCGTAATCGCGATGTCGTGCCGACCCAAAAGCGTCTTGTAGTGCGCGTAATCTTCGGCAATCCGCAGCGTCACGCTCTCAAAGCCGTGCTGCGCCAAAATCAAACGCGCCGAATAACGCATGGCGTTATAAAAAAACATTTTATAGTCGTGGCGCGACGGTTCGATCAAGATAATGTCCACGTCAGGATGCGCCTTGCGCAGCTGTTTGATGTGATAGTGCAGCGCGCTGTGCGCCGAGATGCGCGTGATTTGCTGCGCAATCGCCGAAAGCCCTTTGTCGCTCAAATAATCGCTGTCGGGACCGAGCAGCGGAATGTTTTTGTGTTCGCTGTTGTCGAGCGGCACCATCGGATTGATGCACACGACCAGTTTCGCGCCGTGCTCGATGGCAATGTCGAGCGAAGCATTCGCGCGCGCCGCGCCGTCCACGTAATCGTGCCCGTCAATGCGCACCGGTTTATACAACACCGGCACGGCGGACGAAGCCGCAACCGCTCTGGAAATCGGCGCGTGCGCTTGGTGCTCTTTGGAAAACACCGCGCGCTGTCCATTGTCCAAGTCGGTGGCAATAATGTACAATTCGCGGTCGAGGTCTTGAAAATGATTGCTTTTACCTTGACTGTCCAGCACACGTTCGAGATAATTTTCGAGCGCCTTGTTGTCATAGAAACCGGCAGGCAGCGCTTCCAAAAATAACCAGACGACGTCGAACAAGGTCATATCGCCCCGGTGGCGAAGATAGTGCGACCACGCGCCCACAATGGTGCGCGGAATTTTTATGCCCCAGCGCAGCAGGTCTTGGCGGCTGAGGGAAAATACATCGCGCGGTTGAAGCGGCGGCGCCCCGGGACGTTCGCCCGCCAAGCCATCCAAGATTTCGTGCGGGCTAAAACCGTGTGCGAGAAAACTCGAAACCAGTGCGCCCGCGCTGGTCCCCACATAGATGTCAAAATCATTCACCGTGCGGTCTACTAACAAATCGTCAATCGCGCGCAGCGCGCCGATTTCATAGACCGCGCCGGTCAGACCCCCACCGGCGAGCACCAATGCAGTTTTCGAACGACGAGAATGTTTGGCAGAAACCATCACGGGGACACCTTCTTTGGTGAATCTGGACAACGCGCGCGAACAACCTTGCAGCTGTAGTGTATTCGGATTTTGTTTTTTGACAATCGGGTAATGACGCAGTGCGTCATAATGTTGCACTGCCGCAAGGCGCTGCTCGCACTGGATTAGGCGCTGCTCGCACTGGATTAGGCGCTGCTCGCGCTGGATTTGTAATCCAGCGTGTCCTACGTGGATTACAAATCCACGCGAGCGGTAGGCTTGATTACAAATGCACGCGAGCAGTAGGCTTCCACGCGAGCAGTAGGCTTGGCGCCACCAACCCCAAAAAATTGACGCACACCCCGCCGCTTAGGGCGTTTGCAAAGTCGCTTGACATGGTGATGTCATTTCGAACGGAGTGAGAAATCTCGCTTGTTCCCACGCACAGAGATTTCGCCGACGAACTGCGTCGGAGCATTCGCTGCACAGAAACTTCCGCCCATAATCCACGAATTACACGAACTACACGAATAAAATTAGTGTTATTCGTCGCGCGGAGTTCGCGCAATTATTCGCGGAGGGAAAGGTTTCTGCCCTCAAACATCGCGCCATGCGTGATGGGCATCTCGAAATGACAGACCGCCGACTTTGCAAACGCCCTGCCCCGCCGCCCAACTGCGCTTTAGCAATAGGTATAATGTGGATATGCTGGTGTGTATATGCAAACGGAGAAACCGATGATGGATTCAATCCTTATAGAATGGAATGTTCCAGCGGTGATGCGCGATGGCGTTACCTTGCGCGCGAATGTTTTGCGCCCCGAAGCGCGCGGCAAATATCCCGTCACCCTTTTGCGCACTCCGTACGGCAAAGATTTCGCGATCGTGAATTCGATTTGCGATTCCGTGCGGCTCGCGCGCGCGGGCTATATCGTCGTCTTGCAGGATGTGCGCGGGCGTTTTGCCTCAGAAGGCACGTTTACGTTTCCAAACGACGAAGGACCGGACGGCTACGATACGGTGGAGTGGGCGGCGCAGCTGCCCGAGTCGAACGGCAAGGTCGGTATGTTCGGCGCGTCGTATTCGGGAATTGTGCAATGGGCCGCGGCACGCGCGCAGCCGCCGCATTTGAAGGCGATTGTACCGACGATGACACCGTCGAACGCATTGGACGGCGTCTTTTGGCGCGGCGGCGCGTTGGAACTCGGACTGCTCACGACGTGGCAGTTGGCGAATTCTTTCGACGCGGTGCTGCGCCGCGCTGATTTGACGCAAATCGAAAAATTTTTCCACATCGGCGCGGCGGTGTATGAATTGGACCGGCTCGCGCGCGACGGTTTTTTTGAACTGCCGTTGATCGAATTTCCGCCGTTGACGCGCGTCGAATTGGGCGCCCAACTCGATCCGCTGCTCCGCCAGCCCAATGACGCCGATTTCCTCCAATCCATTTCCGTCGCGCAAGATTACGCGCGATTGAACATTCCGGCATTGAACGTCGGGGGCTGGTACGATCTTTTCGCGCAAGGCACGCTGCAAAATTTCGCGGCGCTGCAGGAGCGCGGCGCGCGTTTGGTGATGGGACCCTGGTCGCACGTCAACACCAAGAACGTCGTCGGCGACGTGGATTTTGGTTTCGCGTCCGATATCGCGTTCCTGAATTTGCAGACGGATCTGACGGGACTGACGGTCCGGTTTTTCGATTGTCATTTGAAAGGAATTGACGACGGCTTGGCGCACGAGCCGCCGGTCAAACTTTTTGTGATGGGCGAGAATTATTGGCGCGACGAAGATGAATATCCGCTCGCGCGCACGCGTTATGAAAAATGGTTTTTGCACTCACGGGGTGGAGCAAACACCTTGCACAGGGACGGCGCGTTGTCGCGTGAATCGCCGCGTGACGAGCCAGCCGACGCGTTCGCGTACGATCCCGCACAGCCGGTACGGACTGACGGCGGCGCGTTTTTGATTAACAACGTGTTTCATCCCGGCGCGCACGACCAACGCGCCGCCGAAGCGCGGCGCGATGTTTTGGTTTATACTTCTGCGGTTTTGGCTGACGATTTAGAAGTGACCGGACCGGTGGTGCTGCACTTGTTTGCAGCGAGCGATGCGCCCGATACCGATTTTGTCGCGCGGCTCGTGGATGTGCATCCCGACGGTTACGCGCAAAATCTCACCGACGGTATTTTGCGCGCGCGTTTTCGCAACGGTTCGCGTGAGGAATTTTTGGACGCGGGCGCGGTGTACGAATTCGTGATTGATTTGTGGGCAACGGCGAACGTATTTCGCGCGGGGCATTGCCTCCGCGTGGACGTGACGAGTTCCAATTTTCCGCGTTGGGATCGCAATCCGAATACGGGCGCGCCCATCGGCATGGACGCCGAGCTGCGTGTGGCGCACCAAACGATTTGGCACGACGCCGCGCATCCGTCGCACATTGTGCTGCCTGTCATCCCGCGCTAAAAAAATGACGGGCGATTTTGTCGCCCGTCCGCCCAAAAGTATCCCGAACCGCCGCGCTAGATTTTGAGCACGAAACGTTTGTATGCCCAATAGACGGCAAAACAAATCACTCCCGTGACAACGGCAATGACCAAACTGGAAATCAGCGCCGTCGCAATCCCATCTTGACCGAACGCGTTGGCTAACAAAAAGGGATACGAAAACGCGACCACCCATGCGACCACGGGAATGACCATCATACCATACCGCAGCAGATTCAGTCGCTTGCGCTGCGCATCCGAAACAGTGGTGGTTGGGGTTGACGCCATCGGGTCCTCCTTTTGGGAATCGGAATGAAATCCTCGCACGAGCCCGCTGCCCGTTCGAGAAAACACTAGCCATCATTGTAAAGACAATCCACGCGCGCGTAAATAGTTCCTAGGGCACAACGCGTATCGCCTATCGCCAATCGTGCATCGCGAATCGCGTATCGCCTATCGCCAATCGTGCATCGCGAATCGCGTATCGCGTATCGCCAATCATTTTTCAAGCATCCGCGTACTCGGGCGCGCCCGAATTTGACACGTTTCTCGTTTCGGATACAATCTGCGCCACATGCAGCAATTGTACTCGCCCCGACAAATTTCGAATGCGCACAATCACGCGCATCATCATCTTTTGTACGGGGTGAGTTCAAGTGGTCTTGGACCACTTGGGTGCGACTGACCTGAATGGTCGCGCACATAGCCGAGATTTTTGATTCACCCCGGGGCTGGTCGGTTTTCGACAAGCCCCGTTTTTGTTTTTCAAATATCATTTCGAGATGGTCAGCCCGCAGGGGCTGTATGGGCTCAGGACTGTCATATCGAACGGAGTGAGATATCTTTCTCGACTGCGCTCGAAACCCGCTCGATATGACAAGTCCTGTGCAGCGGAGCGAGAAATCTCTACGCCGGGATTTCTCGCTCCGCTCGAAATGACAGAGACACATGCTCAAGACCTTTTCCATCGAACGTCAACTGCCGCACGGCGTCGCGGACTTGTACTTGGACGAAGCCGCGCGCAAAACGCAGCTGGAAACGCGTCTGCACGAAACCTTCGCGCAGTGGAATTACACGCAAGTCATTCCGCCGACGTTTGAATACTACGAAGCGCTCGCCGCCGAAGCCAGTCCGCAAGTGCGCGAGGAAATTTATCGCTTTCCCGACCGCGACGGCAGAATGCTTGCCCTGCGCGCCGACCCGACGATTCCGATTGCGCGCCTCGTCAGCACAAAACTGCACGAACACCCGCTGCCCTTGCGCTTTTTCTATATCGCCAACGTGTTTCGCCACGAAGAACCCAAAGCATCGCTGCGCCGCGAATTTACCCAGGCGGGCGTCGAACTCATCGGCGCGGGCACGCCGCAAGCCGACGCGGAAGTGATTGCCCTCGCCGTTTCCGCCCTGCGTGCCATCGGTCTGCCGGAATTTCGCTTGCGGCTCGGCGCGATGGATCTCTTGAACGCGCTGCTCACGCCGTTAGCGTTATCCGAAGCGCAGCGCGAGCACGTCAAGTCCGCATTGGAGCGCAAAAATGAAGGCGCGCTGCATGACGCACTGCGTCAAATTCCCATGACGGATGAAATGCACCGCGCGCTTGCCGCGCTGCCGTCGCTCGCGGGCGCTGCGGGAATTCTCGACCGCGCCGCGCACGAATGCGCGGTGAATGCAAACGCGCAGCGCGCCGTCGAACGTCTGCGCGCGATCTGGCAAATCCTCGACGCATTGGGCGCCGCCGACGCGGTGACACTCGATCTCGGCATGGTGCGCGGCATGGCGTATTACACGGGCACGGTGTTTGAAGGATTCGCACGCGGCATCGGTTTTGCCATCCTGAGCGGTGGACGTTACGACAACTTGCTCGCACACTTTGGACGCGCTTGGCCCGCGTGCGGTTTCGCCATCGGCGTCGAACGCGCGCTCGCCGCGTTGAAATTGCAGGGCGGCGACAACATATCGCTTGCGCCAAACATTGTCGCGGAGCTGAGCCACAGCCGCGCGTTGGCGGAACGCGTCGCGCAGGCGCGGGCGCAGGGCAAACGCGTCGAATGGTATTTGCAAAGCAGCCTGCGTGAACAAATCACTACGTACGCACGCGCGCGCGGCGCACAACGCGTGTGGTTCGCCGACGGCAGCGCGGAGGAATTGACATGAACGCGTTGACCCTTGCCTTGCCCAAAGGACGCTTGATGTCGCCCGCGCTCGACGTGTTGGAAAAAATCGGTTACGCCGTACACGAACTGCGCGGCAGCACGCGCAAATTAATTATTCCCGATGCCGCGCACAACGCGCGCTTTTTACTGCTCAAACCGTTCGACGTGGTGACGTTTGTCGAATACGGCGCGGCAGACCTGGGGATTGTGGGACAGGATGTTTTGTTGGAAAACGATTGCGATGTATTCGAGCCGCTCGCTTTGCCGTTCGGGCGCTGCCGCATCGTGCTCGCCGCGCGACGCGAACGCGCGCAGACCAATTGGCGTCTCGAAACCTCACTGCGCATTGCATCCAAATACCCGCGCCTCACGCGCGAATTTTTCGTGGCGCGCGGCTGGTCCGCCGAAATCATTCCGCTGCACGGCTCTATCGAAATTGCGCCGGCGTTGGGCTTGAGCGATTTGGTGGTGGACATTGTGGACACGGGGCGCACGCTTCAAGAAAATGGCTTGGTGGAATTGGAAACGATTTGTCATTCGCAAGCGGCATTGATTGTGAATCGCGCGAGTCACGCGCTGCGCTCTCTGGAAATCCAGCGGTTGATGCAAGAAATGAAAAGGGTAAGTGGCAGTGGTCAGTAATCAGTAATCAGTAATCAGTGATCAGTGGTCAGTGATCAGTAATCAGTCTCCAGTCCCCAGCCTCGTAATATGGAGTGTAAAACATGATTCCCATTCTCGTTGGCATCTCCGCCGCGCGTGAAAAAATTGCCAAACAGCGCGCGTTGACCGAAAAAACGGTTTCGCCTGAAACCGCCGCGCGGGTTGAAAAATTGTTTGGGGCAGCGTTGACGCCCGAACAGGCAGTGGCAAAAATTCTGGACGACATTCGTTTGCGTGGCGATGACGCGGCGCGCGCGTGGACGGAAAAAATTGACGGCGTCGCGCGCGACGATTTTTGGGTCAGCGCGGAAGAAATCGAAACGGCATATCAGGAAACCCCCGACGCGGTGCGTGACGCGTTGCACCTCGCGGCGAGTCGCATTCGCGCGTTTCATGAAAAACAAAAACCCCGTTCGTGGCTCGATTGGACGCCAGGGGGGGGTGCGCTCGGACAAATCATTCAACCGCTCGAGCGCGTCGGCGTTTATGTGCCGGGCGGCTCTGCGCCGCTGCCCTCGTCGCTGTTAATGAGTTCGATTCCGGCACAGGTTGCGGGCGTGTCCGAAATCATTGTCATGTCGCCGCCGTCGCGCGATGGGAAAATCGCACCCGTGATTCTCGCCGCCGCGCGCGTCGCCAATGTGTCGCAGGTGTACGCGCTTGGCGGCGCGCAAGCCATCGCGGCATTGGCGTACGGGACCCAAAGCGTTCCGCGTGTGGATAAAATTCTCGGCGCGGGCGGCTTGTTCACGACGCTGGCGAAACGCCAAGTGTTTGGTATCGTCGGCATTGACGGTTTGTACGGTCCGACCGAAACCGTTTTGATCGCGGACGATTCCGCGAACCCAAGATACGCGGCGGCAGATTTGCTTGCGCAAGCCGAGCACGATGTGCTTGCCACGAGCATTTTGCTCACGCCGTCGCGCGAGTTTGCCGAACGCGTGGCGCGCGAAATGGACGCGCAGTTGCCCAACTTGGCGCGCCGCGCCATTATCGAACAGGCATTGCATGGACAAAGCGCGATTTTTGTTTTGGATTCGTTGGATGAATGTTTGGAAATTGCAAACACCTTTGCGCCGGAGCATTTGTGTTTGCTCATGCGCGATGCGTGGTCGCTGGCGCCGCGGGTGCGCAACGCGGGCGGCATTTTTGTCGGCGAGCAATCGTCAGAAGCGTTGGGCGATTACATGCTGGGTCCGAGTCACGTGATGCCGACGGGCGGGACGGCGCGTTTCGCGTCGCCGCTGAATGTGAATGATTTTGTAAAGATCACGAGTGTGTTTTATGCGAGTGAACAAGAAGCGCGCGCATTAAGCGCAGCCGGGCAGATTTTGGCGAATGGAGAAGAGTTAACAGCACATGCGAATGCGTTGAGACAAAGGATGAAGGATGAAGAGAGAGGGAGAGATGGAGAGCGGGAGAGAGCGAGGGAGGGAGAGAAACGTGAAACGTGAAACGTCAAACTGCTTGCCCTGAGGAATCGAAGGGTCAAACGTGAAACGTCAAAGGGATTTCGTCTGGCGCAATGCGGAGCATTTTATCTTTTTTCAGTCGTGAAATTCTATTTCATGCGCGGCGCGCGTGAATCAGGAAGGAGAAGAGGAGAAAGGGACATGAGAGAAATGCGGGAACTGCTGCGCGCGGATCTCGATTTGCTGCCCGATTACACGCCCGCGCATGTGACGGAACCGTGGCGCATGATCAAACTGGATTCCAACGAGAACCCGTACGGACCTTCGCCGCGCGTGCTTGCCGCGCTCGCCGATACGCGGACGTGGCATTATTATTTTGGGCAGGATGATTTGCGCGAGCAATTGGCGCAGTACGCGCGAGTGAAACCGGAAAACATTGTCGTGACGAACGGCGGCGACGAATCCATCGAGTTGGTCTTGCGCGCGGTGCTGGAACCAAACGATGCGGTGATCGACGCGCCGCCGTCGTTTGAAATGTACCGCATTGCGGCGATTGCGAATCGCGGGCGCGTGCTTGACGTTGCACGGCTTGACGATTTTACGTTGGATGTGGAGACCGTCATAAAAACATGTCAAACAGCCCGCCCTGAACAGCGTGAAGGGTCAAACGTCAAGGCAATCTGTCTCGCGTCACCCAATAATCCTGACGGCAACTTGCTGCCGCGCGCGGATTTGTTAAGGTTGCTGGAACTGCCCGCGCTGGTGATGTTGGACGAGGCGTATTTTGAATTTGCGGGCACGAGCGCGGTAGATTTGATTTCCAAGTACCCGAATCTCGTCATCGTGCGCACGTTCAGCAAATGGGCGGGCCTGGCGGGGCTGCGCGTCGGCTACGTCATCGCCGCGCCCGAGGTTGCCAATGCGCTGCACAAATTGCGCGCGCCGTATAATGTCAATTGGGCGGGCATGATTGCCGCGCGCGAATCGCTCGAGGACGCGGAATACTTGATGAACAACGTGCGCGCGACGATTGCCGAACGCGAGCGCATGCGCGTTGAATTGGCGAAATTGGGATGGCGCGCGCTTGCGTGAATACATTCGCATCAGCATCGGCACGCCGGAAATGAACGACGCGGTGTTGGACACACTGAAAGGATATTAGAAACCGCGAATCTACGCGAATCTACGCGAATGTCATTCCGAACCCCTCAATCCTTCGTGCGATGAACTCCATTGCGAGTAAACTCTGTGAGGAATCTCATTCGCGTGATTCGTGTCATTCGTGGACAAATCCTATGCAGCGAATTGCCACAGTAGAACGCAAAACAAAGGAAACCGAAATTCAAATCACGCTCAACTTGGACGGCACGGGGCAAGCGGACATTCAAACGGGCATCGGCTTTCTTGACCATATCCTGCATCATGTCGCGGTGCATGGGTTGTTCGATTTGAACGTGCGCGCGCAGGGTGATTTGCACATTGACGCGCACCACACTATCGAAGATGTGGCAATCGTGTTGGGCGATGCGTTAGACCGCGCGTTGGGCGACCGCAAAGGGATCGTGCGCGTCGGACACAGTTATGTGCCGATGGACGAAGCCCTCGCGCGCGTCGTCGTGGATTTGAGCGGGCGCGGGTACGCGGTGTTTGACGGCGAATTTGTCGCGCCCATGATTGGCGCACTTCCTTCCTCGCTCGTCGCGCATTTTTTTGAAACGCTCGCGCAGCGCGGCAAAATGAATTTACACGCGCACGTGTTGTACGGACGCGACGATCATCACAAAGCGGAAGCGTTGTTCAAAGCGTTGGGGCGCGCGTTACAGATGGCTGTCGCGCAGGATGCACGACGCGCGGACACATCCACCAAGGGGACGTTGATTGCCTGACGTGTTGCATATCGCGAATTTCGTCTCAAGCTCCTGACGATGCGCGATACGCGATACGCGATATGCGAAATGCTCGCCATCATTGACTATGGCATGTCGAATTTGCGGAGCGTGCGCCACGCGTTCGAATATCTCGGCGCGGAGGCGCGCATCGTGGATTCGCCGCGCGAGGTGGAACGCGCACGCGCGCTGGTTTTGCCCGGCGACGGCGCGTTTGGACCCGCGATGGAAAATTTGAACGCGTTCGGTTGGCTCGAACCGTTCTACGCGGCGATTGCGCGCGGCGTGCCTTTTCTCGGTATCTGCTTGGGAATGCAGTTGCTATTCGAGACATCGGAAGAGAACGGGGCGCATCAAGGGTTGGGCATTTTGCGCGGGTCGGTCAAAAAATTTCCGCGCGCGGCGGGCAAGATTCCGCAAATCGGATGGAATCAATTGCAGATCAAGTCATCGTCCAGATTTCTGGCAGGCGTGTCGCAAAACGCGTTCGCGTATTTTGTGCATTCGTACTACTGCGACGCGCGCGACGAAAACGTGATTGCCGCGCGGACAGAATATGGAGTTTCCTACGCGTCGGTGGTCGAGGCGGGCAACGTGTGGGGCGCGCAATTTCATCCCGAAAAGAGCGGCGCGGATGGATTGACGATGCTGCGAAATTTCTTGGCGCTTGCAGCAGGCGAGACTGCAGAACTGAGACCTGAGACTTGAGACTTGCAAATGTTTACGATTTATCCGGCGATTGATTTGCGCGGCGGGCGCGTCGTGCGTTTGAAACAAGGACGCGCGGAAAGTGAAATTGCGTATTCTGACGATCCCGCCGCAACGGCGCGGCGGTGGGAACGCGAGGGCGCGATGTGGCTGCATGTCGTCAATCTCGATGGGGCATTTGGCGAAAACAATGTGCTGAACACGGTAGCGTTAAAAAATATTCTCGCGGCGGTGCAAATCCCAGTACAGTTTGGCGGCGGTTTGCGCGATGTGGACGCAATGCGCCGCGCGCTCGATTTGGGCGTAAAGCGCGTCATTCTCGGCACGGTGGCAATTGAGCACCCGGACATTGTGAGACAAGCCATTGACGCCTTTGGCGCGGAACGCGTGGCATTGGCGATTGACGCGCGCGAAGGCATTGTCGCCACACGCGGTTGGGTGCAGGGTTCGGGCATTCAGGCGCTGGAGTTTGGCAAACAAATGCGCGCGTTGGGCATCCCCCGCGCGATTGTCACGGATATTGCGCGCGATGGAATGCTGCGAGGCATTGACGCGGCGGCGATGGCAGAATTTGCGCGCGTGACCGGTTTGCGCGTCATTGCATCGGGCGGAGTCGCTTCATTGGACGATATAAAAAATTTACGGCGAGTTGAGGCAACTGGCGTTGAAGGTCTGATCGTGGGACAAGCGTTGTATACAGGCGCGGTGGAGTTGAGAGAAGCGATGGCGGTGATCAGTGATCAGTGATCAGTGACCAGTGACCAGTGACCAGTGATCAGTGACCAGTGATCAGTGACCAGTGATCTGAAAGGCATTTCGTCAGTAAATTAACCGATGCTGACGGCGAACAACAAAAAACGCAACATTGGATTGGTATTGCGCCCGATTGCGGCTATATTACAGCCCAGACAGAAAAAACGGTGGAGGAACATTGCGCCGAAATCGGACGAATGCTTGGTGGAATGATGGAAAAAGCAGAAATGTCTTGCGGCGAATCCCCGCGTCTGACGCGTGAAGCAAACGTCGAATACCTGATAGATTCGAACACTGACGACTGATAACTGATAACTGACGACTGATAACTGATAACTGACGACTGATAACTGATAACTGATAACTGATAACTGATAACTGATAACTGATGACTGACGACTGATGACTGATAACTGATAACTGATGACTGACGACTGATGACTGATAACTGATGACTGATGACTGACGACTGCTGACTGCTATGTTAGCCAAACGAATCATTCCCTGTTTAGATGTAAAAAACGGACGCGTGGTCAAGGGCATCCATTTTGTCGGGCTGCGTGACGCAGGCGACCCGATTGAACAAGCGCGCTGGTATGCGGAACAGGGCGCGGACGAAGTGACGTTTCTCGATATTACCGCGTCGGTCGAAGCGCGCGGCACTTTGCTGCACATGGTCGAACGTGTAGCGGATTCGATTTTCATTCCGTTCACGGTGGGGGGGGGGGTACGCAGCGCGGATGATTTTCGTGATTTATTGCGCGCGGGCGCGGACAAGGCGAGCATCAACACCGCCGCCGTGACAAAGCCACAAATCATTTCCGAATGCGCGGAAAAATTTGGCAGCCAATGTGTGGTCGTGGCGATTGATGCGAAAAAGAGTTCAAACGTCATGCCGCCTGCCCTGAGCAAGGCGAAGGGTGAAACGTCAAGCGAAAAATCCGGCGCGCACTGGCAAGTGTCTACGCATGGCGGACGCAAAGAAACAGGATGGGACGCGATTGCATGGGCGCGCGAGGTGGAGCGGCTGGGCGCGGGCGAAATTTTGTTGACGAGCATTGATCGCGATGGAACGCAAAGCGGTTATGATTTAGAATTGACGCGCGCGATTGTTAAAGCAGTCAACATTCCCGTGATTGCCTCGGGCGGTGCAGGGACGCTGGAACACTTTTACACTGCGTTGTCCGAGGGCCAAGCCGACGCGGTACTTGCGGCATCGTTATTCCATGACCGCGTGATGAGCATCGGTGAGGTCAAGCAGTATTTGGCGGCACGGGGTGTCTGTATCAGAAAGTAATCAGTGACCAGTGATCAGTCATCATTGGTGAAGCGCAAAACGTGAAACGTGAAACGTGAAACGTGAAACGTCAAGCGATACGCGAAAGGCGATACGCGACGATGAACGAAGAAATCAAATTTGATGCCAATGGTTTGCTGCCCGCGATTGTTCAGGATGCGCAGACGAAACAAGTGTTGATGTTTGCGTTTATGAACGCAGAGGCATTGCGCGCGACCATCGAATCGGGCTATGCGACGTTTTGGAGCCGCCGCCGCGCAAAATTGTGGCGCAAAGGCGAAACGTCGGGAAACGTGCTGCGCGTGCGCCAAGTACTGTATGATTGCGACGGCGACGCACTTGTACTGTTGTGCGACCCCGCGGGTCCGACGTGCCACACGGGCGAAGTGTCGTGTTTTTATCGCGCGCTTTCGCTCCCCAAGAGATTAGAGACGGGAGACTAGGGACTGTGAGCGATGTGTTGAACGAATTGTATCGAACGATTTTGACGCGCAAGGAAAATCCGCCGCCGAATTCGTACACCGCGAAATTGTTTGCCGCGGGCGACGTAGAAATTGCGAAAAAGGTGGGCGAAGAAGCGCTTGAAGTGATTGTCGCGTCCTACAAAGAAAATGACGCGCGTTTGGCGTCCGAAAGCGCGGATTTGATTTATCATTTGTTGGTGTTACTCGCGGCGCGGAATGTCGCATGGAACGCGGTCGAACAGGAATTGGAAGCGCGTAGAAAATAAAAGCAAAGCTGATATCAAGATGCAGCCCATCCCCGAAATCAATTCTATCGCAGACATTCAAACCCTCGCGGTTGCAGGCTTCACCGATTGGAAACAATACGGCGAAGTGGCGGTGCGGCGCGACGGCGATTTGTTGTTGTTCGATTACACCGCCAAAGCGCAGTACGCCGCGCGCTGGAATTTTTTCGAACGCGTCAGCCGCGGGCTGGTCGTCAACGCGCGGACGGGTGAAATCGTCGCGCGCCCGTTCGACAAATTTTTCAATTGGTTCGAAGGCGGACGCAAAGCACACGGGCACATTGTCAATGTGACAGAAAAAGTGGACGGATGTTTTCGCTTCGACACCCCGTTACAATGTTGGGACGGAACAACCGTCTTGATCGGCGACGTTGTCAATTCACGCTTATCGCCCGTCTTGATGGGGATGGATTCGATGGGACAAATTGTCCCATGCGAGGTGATTGATTGGTTCGACAATGGGACAAAAGACAATTGGCTAGCCCTCACAGTAGATTGTCCCGTGTCCAAAAAATCGGGGGGCGGCAGGCATCCAAACGTGGTTCGTCTTACGGATAACCACCACATTTTTATCAACGGAGAATTTCGCCCTGCCAGTGAGGCGCGCGTTGGAGATAGCGTCACAACATTCGAGTATGCCCCCGCGCCCAGTGTGCAGCATGTCCTTCGCTCAGGATTGTTGGGCGACGGTTCTTTGACACACATACATAACGGCTATCGTTATCAAGAACCACATGTCTGGCGCCATAAGGACTATGTTGAAACAATACAACGTTGGTTCGGCGATTGTGCGACTAGAGCGAGAACGACACTCTCAGGATATGGCTCAATCATGACGTGGGCGCAAACGAAACAATACCCGCTTCTTGGAGCATTGCATCAAGAATGGTATCCCGATGGAAAGAAATGCGTTCCTGAATGGCTGGACTGGATGGATGACTTTAGCGTTGCCAAGTGGTACATGGATGATGGGTCGCTGTCTCATCATCCCTCCCAACAAGATCGAGCGCTGTTTGCGACGCACGGGTTTGAACAACAGGATGTAGAGCGACTCGCGGCGCAATTGGAAAAAATGTACGGGGTTCATTGCGCTGTTTATTTCGCCAAGGGCTGGGCGCTTCGCGTGAACGCCGGGCGCGGAGGCGAGATTGACGTCTTTTGGTCTCGGATTGCGCCCCACGTCGTGCCTTGCATGCGTTACAAGCTGCCAGAACGCTATCGCGACGCCGCGTATGTCGAATATCCCAGCGGACATCAGGAGGTTTACCCAGTAGCCGCGCGCGTCATTTCCAATACCCCCATGGAGATTAACGACAGAAATTTCCCTGCAGGGCGAGTCGGTTTTGATATTCGCACGACTACGGGAAATTATTTCGCCAAAGGGATTTTGGTCCATAATTCGCTCGGCATCTTGTACCGAACTCCAAGTGAGGAGCGTGGATACAACTTGTACCGCATCACCACGCGCGGTGATTTTCACAGCCCGCAAGGCGCATGGGCGACGCAGTTTTTGAACGCGCACTACGCTTTACGCGACTTGGCGAACGAACTGACGCTGTTGTTTGAAATCGTCTATCCCGAAAACCGCATCGTGATTGATTATCACGGCCGTGCGGCGCTGGTCTTGCTCGCCGCGCGCAATCGCTTTACGGGCGCGTACACTCCGTTTTTTCCCGACCTGTACGAACTGGCGCAAAAATACAATTTCCCGCTGCCCCACGTCTACACGTTCAACAACGTCACGGAAATTTTGGAGCGCACGGGGACGCTGCCGGTCGAGGAAGAAGGGTACGTCGTCGAATTTTCGGACGGCGAACGCTATAAATTCAAGGGCGACCGTTATCTCGAACTGCACAAATTGATTTCGGGTTTGTCATTCAAGCACACGCTCGAAGCCGTCCAAGCGGGCACGGTGGATTACATCCGCGCGCAAATTCCCGACGAATACCTCGCGGAATTGAACACCTGGGTCGCGCAAATCGAAAGCATCGTGGCGGCGACGAAACAGAACGTCCAAGCCGCGTTCGACGCCGCCCCAAAAGATTCGCGCAAAGATTTCGCGCTGTGGGTGCAGCAGCACCACAAAAAACTCGCGTCGTATTTATTTGCGTTGCTCGACGGTCGCGATTACACGCCGCTGATCTATCGCAACGAGTTTGAAGAAATTCTGAAAGCGGAAAATGAAAACCCCTCAAGGGCCACGCCTTGAGGGGTTTTCTTGCTCACTGCAAGTTACGGTAACAGTTTCGATTGTCCAGCCCATTTTCTTTACAACCGCTTTGAGCTCTTCTGCTGTGCGGGCTCGTTTGAGTTCGTCATGCGGCTTGTTCATGGATGGCTTCTTGTTCGTCAACGATGTCCACCGCTTCAAGAATCGCCGCGCGTTCTACATTCCACGGGACCGCTTCTCCGACACCCCCGCTAGCCATCCCACCGACAAGTTCAGCCAGCCCGACGATTATTTCTTGCAGCGTGTTAGCTTGTTCAAGCGTTGCAATGTTCTCGATTCGGATTTCGAGCGTATACATGATTTTGACTCCTGTTGACAAATGGGGAGCATTGGTATTTCCACAGACTGCGACAATTATATCTTGGCGCATAAGCGTGTCAAGCACTCGCTCAAATCGCGAATCCGAGCTCGTTTCCGCGCCTCACGCGGACCTGCCAAACCGGATAAAACGTCACACCCGCGCAGTAATAATCTCGGACGGAAAACCGAGTTGGCTCACGTATTCGCGTTGGAGATTTTGAAAACCATTCGCGCGCAGGGCGTCGCTCAAGACGACGCCGCGACAACCTGCCAGCGTCGTGGGCGACACGCGATAGACCCATTCCCAAAACCCGTCGTACCAGTGCGCGGGGCGCGTCATGTTGATGAGCACCAAGCGCCCGCTGGGTTTCAACACGCGGCGAAACTCTTGAAGCACGCGCGGGAAATCCGCTTCGGGCAATAAATCAAACATGTAATTGTTCACGAGCAAATCAAACTGCGCGCCGGGAAAATCCAGGCGATACGCGTCGCCCACGCGCAATTCGTAATTTTTCGCGGCGGTGCGCGTCATGCGCGCTTGCGCCCGTTCCAACATCGCGGGCGTCAAATCAATCCCTACATTGCGCCCCGCAGGATTCGCGGCGACGATTTTTTCAAACATCAGCCCCGTGCCCACGGCGACTTCGAGAACCGCTTCGCCGTCGCGAAGCTGGGCGCGTTCCAACGCGCGTTCCCGCGCCCGCGCTTCGGTCCGCGTGCCCCATATGTCATACACGGCTGCCTTGCCTGTGTACACCTGCACGACCTCGTTCCTGTCGAGTTTCGATGCCAGCATGGTCATTTTCTCTCCTCGTCTGCGCCGACGTATCGGTAAATACCGATATGTCGGCGAAAAAATTTTTTGTTTGCGCTTGCCCCCAACCCGTTACCTTTGCTGCGCTTGCGCGAAAACGGGTTGGGGCAATTATTTACAGCACTTTTTGAGCGTACTGCTCAACCGATCCAAAAATTTCGTCAAATACACCGTATCGGGGCGGTAATACACTTCTTTGCCTTGCCGCTCGGCAAGCAGCAGCCCCGCGTGTTTCATTAACGCCAAATGCTCCGAAACGGTAGACTGCCCCAAAGCGACCGCGTCCGCGATTTCATTGACCGTCCGCGCCTGCCCGTCCACGAACAGCAACAAAATCTGGATGCGCGATTCGCTGGCGAGCGCCTTGACGCCCGTAACGAGTTCCGGGGAAAAAACGAGTTTAGCCATCGCGCTTACGTATCGGTATTTACCGATATGTTTATATCACACACGCGCTGGGGCGTCAAGTCAGGGCGAACGCGCGCACCGGCATCGCCGCCGCGCCGCGCGCTTTGAGGGGGACGGCGAAAAACTGGAAAGGTTTCCCGTGCAGTGACAGCGCGTCGAGATTGCACAAATTTTCGACGATCAAAATATCGTTCTGCAAAAGGCGCGTGTGCGCGGGACGCTCGGGGTCGCGCGTGTCGTCTATGTTCAACGTATCCACGCCAACCAATTTCGCGCCGCGTTCGATTAACGCGTCAATGACCTCCCGCGCGAGAAACGGATACGCGTCATACTGCGGCGTTTCCCAAAATTTGTCCCAGCCAAAATTAAAGAGGACTGCTTTGCCGCGCACATCGAGAGGAACGCTGCGGCGAGCGTTCCCTACACCTCGTGTGTTCCGCACGCCCCACGCCTCCCGCGCTGCACAATCTCGCGCATCAATCACAATTCCGTCGAGGATAACCTCCTCCAGTCTCAAATCTCCAATCGCTCTTTTTTCACGAAAGCGATGATACGGCGCGTCGAGGTACGTGCCCATCGAAGTGTGAAATTTCATTTCCGTGATTTCAAATTCCGCTTGACCCTGATAGCGCGGGCGCGTCTGGGCGTGCGTGAGAAACGGATGGATTTCGACGCGAAACTGTGTCGTCGTGCCGTCGTCATTCTTGTACCGAAAGCCCGGCATCCCATCATAAAATTCGTGCGACAGGTCAATGAACATTTTTTATTTCTGATTTCTGATTTCTGATTTCTGATTTTCAAATCCCGAATCGCGCACTGATGACTGATGACTGATGACTGATCACTGATTACTGATCACTGATTACTGATCACTGATTACTGATCACTGATCACTGATCACTGATTACTGCCCACTTCCTTCCCCCGCACATCCTGAAACGCCGCGACCGCGACTTCGATCATGTCATCCGTCGGCTGACGCGTCGTCAGGGCTTGGAGTGCGAGCGACGGGCGCACGATGAACCAGTCAAACAAGAAAATGCGGCGGTGCTGTGACGCGAACCGGATCAGTTCATAGCTCACCGCCGCAACAAAGGGAATCAACACGATCCGTGACACGAGGCGCAGGCCCAGCGACAAATCGCCGAGCACGACAAAAAAAATGATCGAGATGACGACGACGGTCAACAAAAAGCCAGTGCCGCAGCGCGGATGTTCTTTGCTGAATTTTTGCACCTCTGCCGGAACCAATTGTGCGCTTGCTTCGTACGCCGCGATGGTTTTGTGCTCCGCGCCGTGATACATGAACACGCGTTGGATTTCGGGGATGCGCCCGATGGCGATCAAATACGCGAGAAACAACGCGAGTCGAATCACCCCTTCGGCGATATTGTTCCAAAACGGCGTCACGCCGTAATTGCCGAGAAAATTAGCGACCAGGACCGGCAGCGCGAAAAAGATGGCAAGCCCCAAACCGAGCGAGAGCGCGAGCGAGCCAAAAATCGCGTTCTGGGACAAACCGTCTTCGGATTTCTGATCCTTCACATTCGTTCGGGACATGCTTGAGATTTGAGATTTCAGATTTCGGATTTCGGATTCCTCTCGAGTTCCGTCAGTTCCCTTAATTCCTTCCTTTCCCTCCTTCCCCTTCTTTGCCCTCTCTTTCCCCATCTCGTCCTTCATTTGCACATTCGCCGCCCACATCAACATGCGCGTGCCGAGCACGAGTGTATCCCACAACAACGGCAGCGCGCGTAAAAAGGGCGTTTTGCTCCACACGCCCGCATAGACGCCTTTCGGTATGGATTCGCTTTTCAAAATGATTTCACCGGTCTCGCGCCGCACCGCGCACGACACAAAATTGCGCCCGCGCATCATCACGCCTTCGATGACCGCTTGCCCACCGTACAAAATCTTTGGTTCCGTCAAAATGCCTCCCCAAACGAACGTGTCAATTTTCTACAATGACGCTGATTCTAATCCGAATTCGCGGCGCGTCAACACAGTACGCATTCTGCGGCATCAATGCTAAAATAGCACCGTGACGCTAACCTACACCGAAGCGGTGCAGTGGTATTATTCCTTTGCGCGCTTTGATCCACACCCACCGCGTACCCAAGAACCCTACAAACTTGCGCGCATGGAGCAAATTCTGGCGCGGCTCGACAATCCGCACACCAAATTTCCCGCCGTCCATATTGCCGGAACGAAAGGTAAAGGTTCTACCGCCGCGCTGCTCGAGAGTATGTTTCGCACAGGCGGTTATCGCACCGGACTTTATACATCGCCACATTTGCATTCGTTTCGGGAACGCGTCCGCATCAACAATGCGCCGATTCCGAAGGACGATCTGATTGCTTGCACAAAAAAATTGTGCGCGCTGGCAACAGAGTTTCCCAACGCGACGTATTTCGAATGGGTCACCGCACTCGCGTTCCTCTATTTTGCCGAGTGCAACATCGAAATGGCAATCGTCGAAGTCGGACTTGGCGGGCGGTTGGACAGCACCAATGTTTTGACCCCGCGCGTTTCGGTCATTACGCCGATTTCGTACGACCACACCGACGTGCTGGGCAGCACCCTCCTGAAAATCGCGCGCGAAAAGGCGGGGATCATCAAGCCGAACGTTCCCGTGGTCATCGCCCCACAAGAATTGCCCATCCTCGGCGAAGTACAGCGCAAAGCCAATAAATTACATGCGCGTATTATTAATGTCGAAAAGGATTGGCGCTGGCAGTTGGTCGAGACGACGCCCGAACGACAAACCGTGCGCATTCGTTTTTTCAAAAACGCGCGTTGGCAAACGTTCACCCTTCCGCTGGTCGGTCCGCATCAACGTATCAATCTGACGACTGCGCTGGCGACAATGGACGTGCTGCACGGGCGCAATTGGCGCATTTCGCTTGGCTCGCTGCAACAAGGCGTCGCCGCCGTTGACTGGCCCGGACGCTTTGAAATTCTCGCCTACCTCCAAGCCGAATCCGATACGCCGGACCCCCACGCGCCGCAAGGGTATCTGGTCGCGGATGGCGCGCACAATGCCGCATCCGCCGCGCAAGTGGTGCGCACACTCGACGAAGTTTTCCCCGGCGCCACGGTGCATTTTATTTTTGCCGCGTCCACCGACAAAGACATTGCCGGAATGCTCCAAGCCATCGCGCCGCGCGCGGCATCCCTCACCTTGACCCAAGCCCAGAGCCGCCGCGCGGCGTCGCTCGATACGCTCGTCTGCCTCGCCGCGCCGTACGCGCGCGAAACGCGCACCGCGCCAAACATCGCAGAGGCAATTGATTTGACGCTCGAGCACATCGCCCCCGGCGACATGGTTTGCGTGACTGGCTCGCTGTTCATCGTCGCCGAAGCCCGCGCCCATTTCTTTGACATTCCAAACGACGGATAGCCAAGACCCCAAGGGTTTTTACAGACTTTCTCGATCCATGAACTCATTACAACCCTTGGGGTCTGCCAGATGCTATAATCTTTCCCATGCAAATCGGAATCATCGGACTCCCTCTCTCAGGTAAAACCACCATCTTTAACGCGCTCACGCGCGGTCACGCCGACGTCGCAAATTTCGCGTCAGGCAAACTTCAAGTTCATACCGCCAGCGTGCAAGTGCCGGACACGCGCATTGACGTTCTCACGAAAATGTTCAATCCGCGCAAAACCATTTACGCGCAAGTGATCTACAACGACATTGCGGGGCTGGCGCGCGGCATCGGCGAAAAAGGCGGGATGGACGGCAACTTGCTGAACCAAATCGTGCAGAACGACGCGCTGGTTCACGTCGTTCGTGTGTTCGAGAATGACAACGTGCCGCACCTCGAAGGCAGCATCAGTCCCGCGCGCGATCTCGAAATGCTCGACACCGAATTGATTCTTTCCGATCTTGGCGTCGTCGAGCGGCGCATCGAGCGTTTGAAAACTTCGCTGGGTAAAGGCGGCGCGACGCCGCAAGAGCGCGAAGCGTTTCAAAGAGAATTAGCGCAGTTGGAGCGCTTCCAAACGACGTTAGAGGGGGGGGGGCTGCTGCGCGATTTGGAATTGAGCGCGGCGGAATTGAAACCCTTGCGTTCGCTGGCATTGACGACGCTCAAACCGACGCTCGTCGTTTTGAATACCGGCGAACAAAACGCGGACCAGCAACGCGCCTCCATCCGATACGACCACAAGCAAACGCAGATTGTCGCGCTGCAAGGCAAAATCGAAATGGAGCTCGCGCAAATGTCGGACGAAGAAGCGCAAATGTTCCTTGCGGAGTTTGGCATCAGCGAACCGTCGCTCCCGCGCGTGATTCACCTTTCGTATCAACTGCTCGGCTTGCAATCGTTCTTTACCGTCGGCGAAGACGAAGTGCGCGCGTGGACGATTCCCGTCGGCGCGACGGCGGTCGAAGCCGCGGGGACGATTCACACTGATCTCGCCAAAGGATTCGTGCGCGCTGAAGTTGTGTCGTACGACAATCTCATCCAAAGCGGCGGAATGCACCAAGCCAAGACTGCCGGTGTCTTGCGGTTAGAAGGCAAAGAATACGTCGTGCAAGACGGCGACATTGTGCACATTCGCTCGTCAATTTGAGAAAGAGAGAATTGGAGATGGAGAGAGCGAGAGAGCGAGAGAGCGAGAGAGCGAGTGAGCGAGTGAGCGAGAGAGCGAGAGAGGGAGTGATTTTTTTTCACTCCCTCTCTCTATCTCTCCATCACTCTATCACTCTATCGCCATCTCACCCCCGCGTTTTACGTCGCGTCGTTCTCTTTTTGTGCCGTTCCGGCGGCGGCAGCTCCAATTCCTTTTCGCCGAGAAAAATCAGCGATTCGACATCAGCCAAATCTTCGGGACTGTACTTGGCAACGACGCGCCGTACTTGATTGCGCTCTTCTGGAGAAGCAAGCCCTAGCATCGTGGACATGTCCCCGACATCTTTACCGCGATTTGCTTTGAGTTTCATCAACACCAAATACGGCAGCGAAATCGTCGGATAATTCGCGGGATCAACGTTCGGCTTGGCTAATGCTTCGCGCACCCATACGCCCTTGCCAAAAATCACGTCCAACTCAATCCCTTTGGGCGAACGCGTCAAAAAGCCGGGCACTGCAAGCGGCGAAACAATTTTAAAACCGGCAGATTGCAATCGCTCCATGACCTCCGCGCCATCTTTGGCATGAACGAGAATGTCCATGTCCATCGTCTTGCGCTCCGGCATATACGCGCGCGTGGCGACACCGCCGACGACGACCCAAGGAATACCTTGCAAAATTTCGCGCAGATCGGGCCATTTCTCCATGGCAGTCCTCCGACGTAAAAACTCAATGGCGCTCCCAGAACCGGGCCTGACGCGTCGCTTGGCAATTTCAATCATCAAATGCCGCCGTTGCCGCGCGGTCAGATTGCCGTCCGGCGCGATGGCTGCCACTGCAAGGGGAATTTTCACACTCATAAGCAAGTCAAGTGTAGCATGACAGCGCGCGTCGCGCAACCGCGCGTTCGCGTGTTCGCGTGTTCACGTGTCGCGTATCGCAAATCGCGTATCGTCACGTTTCACGCTTCACGTTTCACGCTTCACGCTTCACGCCTCGCGCATTCACTCCCACTCTCCATCCCTCTATCTCTCCCTCTCCCCCTCTCTCCCTCTCCCCTCACTTCTCTGCCACCACACATTTCACCACACCGCGTTCTTCGTACTCGAATTCTGGCAGCAGCGGGCTAGAGTCACTAAAGCAAACGGCGCGTCCTTCCGCAAACGTCACGCGAATAATTTCATGGGCGCGCTGCGGTGCATCCGTGACCTCGCCGGGCGGCTTGAATTGCACTTCGCTCACGAGTCGCCGCAAGCTGTCGTAATACCAATCGTATTGCAGTAACCCCTGACTCACGATCACCGAGCGCGCGTTTTGATACGCGACTGCGTGCCGATAATACAACAAGGCAAACAACGCCTCATCGCCATCGGCAAATAAAATCGCGTCGGCAGGCAGCGGCGCAAGATTCATTCGCGCATATTCATACGCGGCGCGGTCGCGCGAAATATCCATCGCCGCATGATTCGTCACCAGATTGAAAATCGGGAATAAGGTGAACAACGCGATTGCAGCGCCGACCAGCAAGCGGTCATCGCCCAGCATTTGCACAATGCACACTGCGCCGTACATCAACCACAGCAGCGCAATCGCGAAGGCGGGCAGCAAATAAATGAACGCATCGCGCGAGGCATACACTAAGGCGTACGCCACCATCGGAACAAACATCAACCACAGTGCGACAAAAATCCGCGTTCGTGTCATTGCCAATTGAATCGCGCCCCACACCATCAACGCGAGACCGACGAACGTGAATTGATCCACCAGCGCGCGCGCGCTAAACATCGCGCGCGTCAAAATGTCCGCGCCGCTCAAACCGAACCAGTACTGGCGATACTGCGCCGCGCTCACGAGCCAAAAAAATCGCTCGGGTGTGATCGGGTTGCCCCATTTGACCGGCGGATTCGCCAGCGCGGCGATGGGTAAATACGCATACACCAACAGCGGCGCAACCAGCCATAACAAGGCGCGCGCGTCCTGGCGCTGCGGCTGCAAGAGCAGCCATGCTCCCGGCGCGAGCAACACAATCGAAAGATGATGCGTCATCCCCAGACCCAACGCGAGCGCCGCAATTTTCACGCGCTGCGGGTGGTTTGACAAACACGCCCAGAGAATCAGGGCGACAAAGAATAAATTCAACGTATAGACTTCGGGAATCGTCGCCTGCGACCACAATAACGGAGCGAACGCGAAACCGAGCGCGGCGAGTGGAGGAATAAACACCTCACCCCCGACCCCTCTCCTAAAAGGAGAGGGGAGTTTCTCGTCTGGTTGAGGGACAATCCCGCGCGGTGCGCCGACCCACCCGACCCCTCTCCTTTTAGAGGGGAGTTTCTCGTCTGGTTGAGGGACAATCCCGCGCGGTGCGCCGACCCACCCGACCCCTCTCCTAAAAGGAGAGGGGAGTTTCTCCCCCTTCCCTTTTAGGGAAGGGGGTTGGGGGGTTAGGTGTGAACCCGCGCGCGCCAGCACAAACACCGCGCTGGCCGCCGCCAACGCGGACAGCAGCGCGACGCCAAACGCGGGTTCACCCAACGGTACGCGCGCAAACACCGCAGCGAGCATTGTGTAAAGCGGATACCCCGGCGGATGCGGAATTCCAAACGTGAATGCTGCCGTCACCAACTCACCGCTGTCGGCGCCGTTGTGCAGCCACGTCACCGTGCGCGTCATCGTCAACACATAGACAAGGAACGCAATCAGAGCAGCTACAAATGCGCTTGATTTTCCAATCCGCTGTTGCAACATGCACAAAAAAACGCGAATCCTTCAATGCTTCAGGACAGGTCTACGCGAATCTGTAGTAACGAATTCCTTCGTTGTAATTCGCGTAGATCCGCGCCGATTCGCGGTTTCCTAATTCGTGTTCCGCATTGCGTCCGACAGCGCGACACCCTGCGTCAACAATTCCTGCACCAATTCCGGCGAACGCGCTTCGGAATACACGCGCAATACCGGTTCCGTTCCCGATGGGCGAATCAGCAGCCAGCTGCTGTCGTCAAACAAATACTTGATGCCGTCGCGGTCGTTGATCGAAACCAAGCTCAAGCCCGCCATCGTCGCAGGCGCGTTATCTTTTAGACGCTGTACCAATTCCGCTTTGGAAAACGGCTGCGTGCGCAAGTCGCGGCGCGCGTAATAAAACGCGCCGAATTCCTCGCGCAGGTCGGCGACCAAATCGCGCAAACCGCGCCCGTAATGCGACATCATTTCCATCAGCAGCAAACCCATCAACACGCCGTCGCCCATCGGCACGTGTCCGCGCATCGTGATGCCGCCGCTCTCTTCGCCGCCCATCAACACGTCGTGCGTCTGCATCAAATCGGCAATGTGATTGAAACCCACCGGCGTTTCATACAACGGCAAATTGTACCGCGCCGCGAGCAAATTGATCATTTGCGTCGTCGAAATCGTTTTCACGACCACGCCGCGCAATTTACGCACTTCCAATAAATAGCGCAGCGTCAATGCAAAAATAAAGTGCGGGTCAACAAAATTTCCCGCGTCGTCCACCGCGCCGATACGGTCCGCATCGCCGTCGTTCGCCAAACCGATATCGGAATGATGGTCGCGCACGGCGGCCGTCAACGCGCTCAGATATTTTTCAATCGGTTCGGGATGAATCCCGCCAAAACCCGGATTCATTTCCCCGCGAATCTCCAACACTTCGCAGCCCGCCGCGGTCAAGATCGAGCGCAAATAGCCACGCCCCGCGCCGTACATCGGGTCAACGACGACGCGCCATTGTTCTTTGCCAATGATTTGCATGTCCACCAGCGTTTGGATGTGCTTGAAATAGAGCGGAAAGAAATTCGTGCGCGTGATGACGCCCGCTTGCAGCGCGTCTTGATACGCGCGTACGCGCGGTGTCTCGAATTTCGGCGCGCGCAACTTTTCTTCGACGCGCTGGGTCGCGCGCGTCGGCGCGGACGCGCCATCGGGCGATTTGAGTTTGATGCCGCTGTAGCGCGGCGGGTTGTGACTCGCCGTAATCATCACCCCCGCGCACGCGTCCGACGCGCGCACAGCGTACGATACGACGGGCGTCGGGCAATCCGCACGCGACAAAATCACGCGCAAAGTGTTGCCCGCCAAAACTTCCGCCACCGCAATCGCGAAACGATCCGAAAGAAAGCGCGTGTCGAAACCGATGACGACAGGCGCATCGGGCGCCGGTTCGCTTTCTAAAATATATTCCGCCATTGCTTGCGCGACGAGCCGCACATTGTCAAAGGTAAATTCTTCGCCAATAACTGCCCGCCAGCCGTCCGTGCCAAAATGAATGGGCATCGTGTCCTCCGTGCGTTAGTGCGGTAGTGCGGTAGTGCAATAGTGCGATAGTGCGATAGTGCGATAGTTGCGATTTGCGATGCGCGATTTGCGATGCGCGATTTGCGATACGCGATGCGTTACTCGAAATAAATCATCAGAATTTTATCGCGGTCGAGCGTGCTCTGGAATTCAAGCGTGTTGTCGTCAATGCGCGAAAACGTAACCGTGGTCGCGTGAATCGTCCACGCGGCAGGATATTCTACGCGCACGCGCAGCGGCGTCGCCGCCGCGCCCGCTTGCGACTGTACCGTGAGCGTATATGCCTTGTCTCGCAAAATTGTGTTGGGGAGCGCATAATGGAATGTGATGCGAGCGTCCGAATTGCGATCCACGATGAAATATCCGCCTAATGCAGTCACCGCGTCAATATCGTCGGCATAGCCCGCATCAACGACGCCTTGCGCCGAGACGAATTGGGTAAAACGCGGCGCGAGCACGCGCACGTAATTCCAATAACAGCTCTGTTCCATGCTCGCATACGTCGCATCTTTGTGTTGGCGCAAAAGATCGCACGCGTCCTTTTCGGCGCGGGACGGATTGTGGTATCTGATTTCAACCGTCGCATCGCCGCCGTTCTCGTGCAAACGCACGGTGTAGAAAATTTCGCGCGTGACGCGCGCATTCACTTTGTTGAAACCAAGATTGGAATCCACCACGTTCAAATAATCGCCCGCGCCCGGCGCAACCGCGCCGCCCCATCCCGCGTCCAGCACCGCTTGCTGTGCATCGGAATCATTGAAATACAACTGCACGGATTTGTTGCGCAGCCCGCGCGCTAACGCTTGCGCGAGCGCGGCAGAACTAACCTTGCCGGTTTTGATACGCGCCGTTATAGAATTCATCAACTCGCCCAAGAAGTTTTTGCGGTTGTTGGTGAACCATTCCCCCGTCATATTGTCGCTTGTCGGCAGCGGCTTCCAACTTTCCTTGAGCAGCCCCAGCACATTGCCACTTGTCAGCGCCGCGCCGTCGAGTTGCAAATCTGAAATTGCGCCGACGAGCAGCGGCATGAACCGCAGGTCAATTGCAATTACGCCGTCGGCGCGAATGCCGCGATCGCGCGCGTACATGGATTGCGCCACATCCGCGCTGGTCGGGAAATGCGCGTACCAGTTTGCATCGCGCAACAGCCACTGCGAAGCCCACATATATTTTTGCAGCGGCGCGGGCGGGGGGGGGTGAATCAAATTCAAATCATCCGCCGCGAAACTGTCGCCAAACGATTTGACGATGATCTCGCCCGCTTCAATTTCAATCACACCGATTGCACTAATGAATCCGCCCGTCGGGCGCAGTTCGTCATTGTTTTGTGCGAGCACCAAATAGCGTTTCGGGACAGCTGCGCCCAACAATACCGGCGCGCGTTCCAACAGGCGCAGCGCGGCGTCCCATTGCGTCAACACGTCGTTCGCGTGGCGCATCATCCAGTGTGCGTGCGGCGAAAAATCGCGCGTGTTGATGGCGGCGTATTTTGCGCGCGCGTTTTGCACCGCCCTGCGCGCGTCGGCAATCGCTGTCGCGTTTTCTTGCGCGAACGCGACGAGCGCCGCGCCCGCCGCTTTCGTTTTCAAATAGGGCGTCAGTTTTTCATATAGCGCGAGTGACGGTTGCACCGCGTTCAAGCTTTCGTCCAACAATACCGCAAGCTGTGGATATTTGGCAAAATCGCCGCCCAAGTACGGCAGCCACGCCAACGCGGGCGCGATTTGCGACAGCGGTGAAAATTCCACGCGCCACGCGCGCGCATCACGCACGAGCGCGCGCGCGGAAATCGCTGCGCGCGTTTCATCCGCATCGAACGCGGCGCGCAGGGCTTGTACGTCGAGATAGGTCAACACGGCGAGCGCGCCCCAGCGCGGCGGAATGGACTGAATCATCCAAAGCACGCAAAAGCCCGCGAGGATGCCAAGCGCGCGCAGCCACCGCGCGCGCGTAGAGTGTGGCGCAGCAATTTTGAAACGGGGCATCTGGCTACATCGGAATGATTATACAAGCGTAAGCAGAATTCCTAAAGTGCGATGCGGCGAGATTGTAAAAATTCAAGGCATCGTTATAATCAATCGGCTATATGACGAAACCGATTCTGCTCGCTTCAGCGTCGCCGCGTCGGCGCGAATTATTGAACCAGTTGGGCATTGACTTTACAAGCATTGCGACGAATGCGGACGAAGCGCAAATGCCCGGCGAAAGCGCGCCCGAGATGGTCGCGCGTTTGTCGCGGCGCAAGGCGCTTGCCGCCGCGCAGCAGTTCCCCCGCGCGTTGATCATTGCCGCCGATACGGATGTGGAACTCGACGGGAACATTCTCGGCAAACCGCGCGATGCAGCAGAAGCGCGCGCCATGCTGACCGCCTTGCGGAATCGGGCGCACAATGTCTTTACCGGCTTGACGATTGCAAATGGCGATTTGTGCGAAACCGAAATTGTGCACACGCGCGTCTACATGCGTGATTATTCGGAGTCCGACGTGGATACGTACATTGCGACCGGCGACCCGTTCGATAAGGCGGCAGGTTACGCGGTGCAGCATCAAGGATTCCAACCCGTCGCGCGCGTGGAGGGCTGTTTTGCGAATGTGATGGGCCTGCCGCTGTGTCGTCTCTATCACGCGCTCGCGCGCCACATCGAAATGCCCGCGCCGCGTTTGGAATGTATCGCGCATTCAGAAACGAATTGCAGCATCGAGAAAATCGTGATGGACGAAAAAGGGAATGAAGGGAACTGAGGCAGATGAGGGAACTCACATTTCCAATTTCCAATTTCCAATTTCCAATTTCCAATCTCCAGTCTCTATGAATTTGTTATCTCAACTCAATCCCGCGCAGCGTCAAGCGGTCGAAATTGTCGAAGGTCCGGTGCTCGTGTTGGCGGGTCCCGGTTCGGGCAAGACGCGCGTGTTGACGTACCGCATCGCGTATTTGCTGCAAGAAATTCGCCTTGCGCCGCACACCATCCTCGCGGTGACGTTCACCAACAAAGCCGCGCGCGAAATGCGCGACCGTTTGATCCAACTCGTCGGCGAAGACAAAATGCGCGATCTGACCATCGGGACGTTTCATGCGATCTGCGCGCGTTTTTTGCGCCGCGACGGCGAGGCGGTCGGGCTTGCGCCGGGTTTTGTCATTTTTGACGACGACGATCAAGCGAAACTGGTACAAGAAATCGTCCGCGAGCAAAACATCAACGACAAGGTGTATCGTCCGAGCCAAGTGCTCGGCGCGATTTCCAGAGCGAAAAACGAATTGATTGGTCCCGATCAATATGTGCCCGCGACGTATTGGCACGAAGCCGTGGGACGCATCTATAAACGCTACCAAGAAAAACTCTTGGAAAACAACGCGGTGGATTTTGACGATTTGCTGATCTATACCGTTCAACTCTTGCGCGATCATCCGGGCATTTTGCAAAAATACCAGCGGCGCTATGTGTATTTGCACGTGGACGAATTTCAAGACACGAACATGGCGCAGTATCTCATCATGAAATTGTTGGCGGGAAAATACAAAAATATTTTTTGCGTCGGCGATGAGGATCAATCCATCTATGCCTGGCGCGGCGCGGACTATCGGAATGTGATGCGCTTTCGCGAGGATTTCCCCGATGCGCGCGTGGTGCTGCTCGAACAAAATTATCGCTCGACGCAGACGATTCTGGACGTGGCGCAGTCGGTGATTCGCCGCAACCCCACGCGCACCGACAAAAAATTGTGGACGGAAAATCCGCGCGGGATTCCGATTGAAATCATCGAGGCGTACGACGACCGTGAAGAACCGCAACTGGTCGCGCAAGAAATCAATCGCTGGTTGGCGCAAGGAAAATACAAGCCGAAAGATTTCGCCGTGTTTTATCGTACCCGCGCGCAATCGCGTATTTTGGGCGAAGAATTTTTCCGGCGCGGGATTCCGTACAAAGTCATCGGCGCGCGCGGGTTTTACGAATTGCGTGAGGTCAAGGATTTGTTGGCATACCTGCGTCTCTTGCACAACCCGCGCGATACGGTCTCGTTCAATCGAGTTTTGAATGTGCCGCCGCGCGGTATCGGCAAACGCACACACGAAGATTTGGTCAAGGTCGCGGAAAAGTTGGGCGTGTCGCCGGTGACGGCGTTGAAAATGTTGAAAGAAGAGGGGAGAGAGGGCAAAGAGGGCAAAGAGGGCAAAGAGGGCGGAGAGGGAACTGTGTTTCCTTATGCCAACTATTTTGATGCGCGGGCGCGGCGGGCGTTGATTGCGTTTTTTGATTTGCTGGTGGAATTGAATCGTTTGAAGGATGAATTGACGCTGACGCAATTTTTTGACGCGCTGGTGGAAAAAATCGGCTATCGCGAACATCTGGTGGATGGCACGCGCGAAGGCGACGACCGTTGGGACAATGTTCAGGAATTGCGCAAAGCGACGCAAGAGCACAGCGCGCTCGATCCCGCCGCCGCGCTCGCGGAATTTTTGGAAACCGCCGCGCTGGTGTCCGACGTGGACGCGCACGATGCCAACGAAGGCGTGGTCGTTTTAATGACGCTGCACATGGCAAAAGGTCTGGAATTTCCTGTCGTGTTCATTACGGGCATGGAAGAAGGAATTTTTCCACATTCGCGTTCGTTCGACGAGCCGCACGAAATGGAAGAAGAACGCCGCCTCGCGTACGTGGGCATCACACGCGCCAAAGAAAAATTGTATTTGATGTACGCGTTCCGCCGTTCCAGTTTCGGCAATGTGTCGGAACCCGCCGAACCGTCGCGCTTTTTGACCGACATTCCGCGCGATTTGGTCAAAACCAAGAGCGGTGAGAAACGCAACACGTACGACGAAATTCTCAACGCGCGCAAGTACAAAGAAATGACGACGTGGAAGACGCGCGGCGAGGATGAGCCAGAGGACGAACCAAAGAAAAGCGCGAAACAGGATGCGTCAAACGTAAAACGGGAAACGTCAAACGTGAAACGCGTAGGGAACGTTCGCTGTAACGTTCCGTCCCCCGAGAAACGTGTCGGGAACGTTCGCCGTAACATTCCGTCAACCGACGATGCAGACGAAAGCGAGAAGCGTAAACTGGGTGCAGCGCGTTCGTCCTTTGCCGAAAAACCAAAACCCACGCGCGCCACCGAATGGAAACCCGGCGATAAGGTGACGCATCCGACATTCGGCGACGGCACCGTTGTTTCGAGCAAAGTCGTCGGAAATGATGAAGAGCTTCAGGTCGCGTTCGAAGGCGCGGGCGTGAAACGTTTGCTCGCGGCGTACGCGAAATTGACGCGACGCTGAACAAACTTTGTTCCAAGGCAGTTCAACTGCCGGGCGTAACGACGCGACGCTAAAGCGGTTTTTCAAACTTGGGTATAATACAGCCATGAGCATTTCCCTTGACACCAACACCCGTTCTTTCGAACTGTTCAAACGCGCG
>JACQWQ010000153.1 GCA_016209205.1 Chloroflexota bacterium | reverse complement strand
CGGTTATCAAATGCCGGGCAATATCCCGATTCGCGCGCAAGGTGACGGCACGGTCCCGGTACCCGGCTGGACGGGCGAACACGAATGGACCGGCTATATTCCGTTCGACGAACTGCCGATGGTCTTGAACCCGTCCGACCATTTTATCGCCACAGCCAACAATCAGGTTGCGCCCAACACGTACAAGTATCTCATCACGCGCGATTGGTCTGCGCCGTATCGCGCGGCGCGCATTACCGAGCTGCTCCAAGCTCAAGACAAATTATCTGCCGCCGACTTGGCAGCCATTCAAGGGGATGTGTACTCACAGCCATTGGTAGAGTTAGCCAAGTACGTGCAAGAACTCCCCACCGACGATTTTCTGTCACGGCGCGCGCTGGACTATGTGAAAGCGTGGGACGGCAAAATGACGCACGACGCGCAAGCGCCCGCGATTTTGGAAGCGACGTTTCATGCGCTCGTGAGCGATCTGTTTGAAAAACGCATGAGCGCCGAAACTTATCTCGCATACCGGAATGAAGGCAGCGGGGCGCGACAATTCATTGACACGCTGTTGGATGACCCGCAAAACGAATGGTGGGACAATCCCGAAACGCCCGCGCGCGAAACGCGCACCGAGCGACTCAAGACCGCCCTGCAAGCCGGAGTGAATTTTCTCGGCACGTTATATGGGGATGCGCCTCCCGAATGGAAATGGGGCAGGATTCATTACGCCACCTTCGCGCATCCGTTCGGTTCGCTCAAGCCGCTCAATCTGTTGTTGAATGTCGGACCGGTGCCGACAAGTGGAAATAGCTTTACGGTGAATAACGCGGGGTATCGTCCAGAAAAGGACAATTACGCGCAGCGCGCCGTTGCGTCCATGCGCCTGATTGCGGACACGTCGAATTGGGATGCGACACGGTGGGTGCACACCACCGGAGAATCGGGGCAGCCGCTCAGTGCACACTATAGCGATTTGGTGTACAAGTGGCGCGATGTCCAATACGAACTGCTGCCGTTCACGCGCGAGCAAGTGGAAAAAGCGAAAGCGAACGTGTTGACGCTGAAACCGTGAAATAAAGGATGAAGGATGAATTGTGAAGGATGAAAGCGGAAGGCGGAAGGATGAAAGCGGAAAGATGATACGCCAAATGGCGGCGCATTTTCATCCCTTCACTTCGTTCAGGGCAGGCTCTTCATAATTCATCCTTCATCCTTCATCCTTCATCCTTCCGCCTTCATCCTTTCCTCAAAATCCCGTGCGCACGCGCTGGAGCGCGACGAGAAACATGCAGCCGAAAATCAGCACGTTCAAAAAGACCAAAACGGAAACGACAAACCAGTGACGATAGGTCATATTGCCTCCTCTGAAAGGTGACGGGTGACGGGTGACGGGTGACGGGTGACGGGGTTTCATCCGTTCATCCGTTTCACCCATCCGTTGGCAACGCTCAGGATACATCAAGCGCGTTTTCTTGGAGAATGGTCACATCTCCCGCGTACAGTTTTACGGACCTGTTATCGAGTTCCAAAATGAGCGCGCCGTCGTCAGAGACATCGCGCGCAATCCCTTGTAAAATTTCGGTCGCGGTCGCGACGCGAATGGTTTGGCCCAACAGCTTGAGCCGCGCGCGGTACTCGTCCATCAAAACATCGCCCTGCACCAGCCGCGCGTACAGCGCATTCAATTCTACGAGCAGCGCGCGTTCCAACGCCGCGCAATCTACTTCGTGCCCCACCACATCTTGCAGCGTCGTCGCCCGCGGCGCCAATTCGGGATAGACGCGCATGGTGTAATTCACATTTAGCCCGATGCCGAGAACGATATAGTCCACTCTGTCGCCAGACAGACTGCTTTCGAGCAAGATGCCCGCGCACTTGCGTCCGCCCAACAAGACATCGTTGGGCCATTTCAGCACGGGCGTCAAGTGCAAGTGCTGTTCCAACACGTGCGCTACCGCGACCGCCGCCATGCGCACGACGCGCGCTCCGGCAATCGGTGCGAGCGGTGGGCGCAACAAAATGGACAATTGGAGCGAGGTCCCGCGCGGTACAATCCATTTGCGTCCCAAACGTCCGCGTCCTGCCGCTTGCTCTTCGGCGGTGACAACCAGTCCTTCGGGCGCGCCCCCTTCCGCCGCCGCGCGCACAAGGTCGTTCGTAGATGCCACCACCATATATCGTTCGATGCGATGTCCGATCAACGGCAGCGTATTCATTGGCGAAATTATATCACGAGCACGAGAGAATTTCGCCGCTTAAAAAAGCGGTCAAAACCACCCGGTCAAGTTTCCATTTCGAGTGACCTTTGGCATAATCCACCAAAATTTATCTCGCACTCCGATTGCACGAATCATGCTTTTTACGCTTACCACGACCTATCAACCGGCGACCGACCTCGGTTATCTCTTGCACAAACATCCCGCGCGCGTGCAAACGTTCGAGCTGCCTTTTGGGCACGCGCACGTTTTTTATCCCGAAGCGACGGCGGAACGCTGCACTGCCGCGCTGGTGCTCGACGTGGATCCGATTGGTCTCGTACGCGGCAAAAATCGCGTCATGGGCGACACCGGCTTGATTGACAGTTACGTGAATGATCGCCCCTATGTCGCCTCCTCGTTTTTGAGCGTCGCCATTGCGCGCGTGTACGATTCCGCGCTGGCGGGTAAAGCGCGCGAGCGCGCCGAACTCGTGCCGACGCCGCTGCCGCTGCAAGCTACACTCGCCGTCGTGCCCTGTCGCGGCGGCGAAAACATCGTGCGCGAATTGTTCGAGCCGTTGGGCTATGTCGTCGCCACGCAGCAACATCCGTTGGACGAAAAATTTCCCGAATGGGGCGCGAGTCATTATTTCACCGTCACGCTCCAAGCCACGTGCACCGTGCGTGATTTGCTTGCGCATCTGTATGTCTTGATTCCCGTCCTCGATGCGGAAAAACATTATTTCATCGGCGACGACGAAGTGGAAAAATTATTGCGCGTCGGCGCGGGCTGGCTGGGAACGCACCCCGCGCGCGAAAAAATCACGCAGCGCTACTTGAAAAAACGCCGCTTGATTCATTCCGCGCTCGCGCGTTTGGTGCAAGAAGAAATGACCGTGGAGCAGGAGGACGACGCGGACGCCGATGCGCAAGTCGCGTCCGAACAGAAACTCGAAGCGCCGTTGAGTTTGCACGAACAGCGTTTGGGCGCAGTGCTCGCCGTCTTGAAACAAAACAACGCGCAGCGTGTGCTCGATCTCGGCTGCGGCGAAGGGCGTTTGCTGAAAAAATTGTTGGACGACAAACAATTCGAACAGATCGTCGGCGTGGACGTTTCGCATCGCGCGTTGGAAATTGCGGGGCGGCGTTTGCGTCTGGATTCCTTGCCCGAAAGACAGCGCGCGCGCATTCAACTGCTGCACGGCGCGTTGACGTACCGCGACAAACGCCTGGAGGGATTCGCCGCCGCCGCGATCGTCGAAGTCATCGAACATCTCGACCCGCCGCGTCTTGCCGCGTTCGAGCGCGTGGTGTTTGAATTTGCGCGCCCGCGTCTCG
>JACQWQ010000139.1 GCA_016209205.1 Chloroflexota bacterium | reverse complement strand
TTTGTCGGCGGCGCGGCGGGGGTGGTGATTCGACTGGCGTTTTTTCTCAAGCGCGGAATGCACAGCGGCATGTTCGTCGCAGTGGAAACGATTGAGGATGGCGCGAGTCTCGCGGCGGTCGCGCTGCTGTTCATTACGGGCTTGTACGTGGTGTTGGCGAACGGCGCGGGAAATGGTTTGCGGTGGGATGTAATCGGGCTTGTGATCGCGGGCGCGCTGGCGTTGGCGGGACTGGTAATTTTTTTGCTGCGCCGGCGCGCGCTGGTGGAACGCCTCGCGGAGACGCTGGCGCAAGCTGTCAACCGCGTGATCGCGAAATTCGCGCACCGCAATTTGTATGATGAACATCGCGTACGCGGGGGCGTGGCTGATTTTTATCGCGGGCTGGAATTGGCGCAGACCGATCCGCAGCGAGTGTTTGTTTCGTTTTGTTGCTCTCTGGCGCGCTTGAGCTGCGACGCCATCGCATTGTATTTTGCCTATCGCGCGATTGGGTACCCGGTCGCGCCGGGAAATGTGCTGCTGATTTTCATCGTGTCCACGTCGGTTGCGACTCTGGCGGCTGTGCCCGGACAAATCGGTGTGATGGAAACTACGTTGTCGTTCATGTCTACCGCGTTAGGTGTGCCGTTTCCCGTTGCCGTAAGCGCGAGTTTATTATTTCGCGTCATTTCGTTCTGGCTGCCGATTCCGTTCGGTTATGCGTTTGCGTGGAATTTGCAGCGCAAGGATTGGATTTAAAGCATGGAGCAGCCGCCGCGTTTTGTAGCCGATGTAATGCTGGGGCGTTTGGCGCGCTGGTTGCGCGCGTTGGGCTATGATACGCTGTACGATTCGACGTGGGACGACGCGCCGCTGGCGGAACTGGCGCGGATGGAACGACGCATCTTGTTGACGCGCGATGTAGAATTGACGCGGCGGCGTGGGGTGCAATATGTTCTGATTCAGGACGATCGAGTGTTTCGGCAATTGACCCAGCTGGTGCACGAATTAAATCTGAACGCGGCAGAGGCGTTCACGCGCTGTATCGAGTGCAATGCGGAACTGGAGGTGGTCGAGACAAAGGACGTGGCGGAAAAACTACCGCCCTACGTTTTGGCGACCCAAACGCGTTTCAAACAATGTCCGCAATGTGAAAAAATTTATTGGCGCGGGACGCATTGGAATCACATGCAGGCGATTCTGAGTGAAATGGAGCGCCACGATGAATGAGCCGGAAGCGCGTTATCGCGGCGTGGTCAAGTGGTTCGCCAAAAACAAAGGGTACGGCTTTATCGAGTGGCGCGAAGGCACCCGCGATGTGTTCGTGCACTATACCGCGATTGCGCGCGCCGGGCAGCGCAATCTGGAACGCGGCGAGCTGGTCGAATTCAGCGTACAGGAATCGGCGCAGGGCTGGCAGGCGGTGCATGTCATCCCGTTGCATGACGAAGCGTCAGATGGCTGGTCGGATGTGATATAATTTGCGTGTTTACGGCGAGACCTTCGAGGTTTTTAACGCGAATGCTTGAACCCACGCGGGCGGTCGAAAACCTCGAAGGTCTCTACAGAGCTGGTTGGCTCATCACAAGCAGGTGAAATGCGACGTGCGCGATTTTCCCCGTCACCCGTCACCTGTCACATCTTCAAAGGAGCTGTACTTCTGAAACCTATTGATCAAGCGCGCGAAATCGCCGAAATTATTTCCGATAAAAAAGGTTCGGACATTGTTTTGCTCGATACGGGCAAGGTCTCGACGATTGCAGATTATTTTGTGATTGCGACCGCCGAAAGCGAACGTCAGGCAAAAGCGATGGTGGACGAAATCGAAAAAAAGATGAAGCAGCATCGCAAACTGCCGTTGAGCGTGGACGGCGAAATGAATTCGGGCTGGGTCTTGTTGGACTATGGCGGCGTGATCGTACACATTTTTGATCCCGGCACGCGCGATTATTACGACTTGGAAGATTTATGGAGCAACGCGCCGGTGCTGGTAAGAATGCAGTGATGTAAAAAAAATCTGCGGTCTTGCAGACCGCAGATTTTTTTTACATCATTACTCATTCACCCACTCGTCAATTTCGCGTGTGTATTCGACCAGTTCTTCCGGTTTGAACCACAACGCGATTTCGCTGGCGGACGTTTCGGGCGCATCTGACGCGTGGACGAGATTGCGCAAGCCCATCGTCGCATAATCGCCGCGCAGGGTGCCCGCTTCGGCTTCCCACGGGCGCGGCGCGCCGACCATTTTGCGCGCCGCGCCGATGACTTCGTGTCCTTCCAAAACCATCACGGCAACCGGACTGGAGGTAATGTAATCTACCAGCCCTTGATAAAAGAATTTGCCTTTGTGAATTGCGTAATGCTGCTCGGCAAGGTCCATCGGGACCGCCATGAATTTCAGTGCGATAATTTTGTAACCGCGCGCTTCAAAGCGCGCGAGAACCTTTCCGACCAACCCGCGTTGTACGCCGTCGGGTTTCACGATGATGAGTGTACGTTGCAAAGGAATCCTCCTGAGATGTAAAAAAAGTTGTGCTCGCTTGGGGCACAACTTTTATTTTAACTCAAATTTCTATTTTCCCATCGCGATGCGATATTGTTCCAATGACTCTTTGAAGCGTCCCGCCATCGCGAATGCCTCGCCCAACAGACGGTGTGCCGAAGGAGGGATGTTCGGGCTTTTGACGATGTCTTGCAAATCCACGATGATTTCGTCCAAATGATTCGGGCGGCGGTGCATCGCGCGTTCGTACAAATCGAGCGCGCCCTTCAAGTCTTGGTTTGCCCGACGCGCGCGCGCGTTGCCGATCAATGTCAGCGCGTCGAGCGGTTTTTCTTGGACCGGCGGAGGTTGGGGCGCTGGTGGCTGTTTCTCTGCGACGGGCGCGGGCGGTTGTTTTTCCGCGATGGGCGCAGGCGCCGGTTGTGTTTCTGCCGTCGCGGGTGTTTGGCGCCAATCCGGTAATTCTTGCGCGTCTGTTTTTGTTTCGACGCGCATGGTGGGCGGCTCACTTTCCTCTGCGCTTGAAACAACGGGCGGGGTCGGCTCGGCTGCTTGACTCGCAGCCATGCTGGTTTCCACCGCTGCGGGTGATTCTGTGGTGAAGGGTAAGGTCGGACGCGATGGCGTTGTTTCTGGCGTCAACCATTCGGGCAGCGGCGCGGCAGCTGGCTCTTGTTCCGCAATCGGCGCGGGCGCAGGTGTTTCGGGTGTGTGCGCTTCGCGCAGCCATTCAGGTATCGCGGGTTCGGTCGCGGCAGGTACACCCGCATCGGGGGGTTGAACCGGTTCCGGCGCGGATACTGTTTCTGCGACAGCAGGGGGGGGGGCTGGTGGGCGCAGCCAATCCGGCATATCCGTGTCGCTTGTCACGGGCGCGGCAGTTTCTTGCGATGCCGCTTGCGCTTGCACCAACCATTCGGGACGGTCGTCCGGTTTGGGGGTCGGCGCGGCGGTCGGTGGTGTGGCAATCGGCTCGATGCGTTCCGCCGGGGTCGGCGGCGCGACTTCAAATGAAGCGGATGCTGCGGCGGGCGTCGCACCCAAACGCAGCCATGGCGGTAATTTTTCCGCAGCGCCGCGAATCACCGGGCGCACTTTGGGCAAGGCGGGATGGGCGCGGCGCGCGGGCGCGGGCTGTTTCAATTTGTCTACCGCAATGCTGGTCGCGAGCGCGGCGGCGGCGGCGGCAATCGCGTCGGTCGGAATTGCCTCGCTCTTGCGCGTGACGCGTTGGGCAAACTGCGACGGTGCTTTTTCCGGCGCTGGGGGAGGCGAAGGGGGGGGGGCGAGTTCTTGTTCCGCCTCGGCGATTGCTTCGAGCGTCGCGTCCACTGGAGGCGCTGCGGTTTCGCCCGGCGGCGTCGCGCTTTCAACCGCAGCAAGACGTGTAACATCGGCGCGAGCTTGCGCAACAGTTTCTTGCTTGGCGGTGACTTCGGGAATGAAATCGTTAGCGGCAGCGAATTCGAGCGGCTCGCTTTCCTCTTCCGTGATGTAATCGCGCGGAGCTTGCTCCACCCGTTCAAACTCGAACGCGCGTTCCAGGTCGCGCAAGCGCTCGGCTTGCCGCGCGGCTTCGCCCACCGTGCTTGGTTCGCCGTGCGCCAGCCCAATTACCTGATCGTCGAATTTTGAGGGCGCGACCTGCGCGTCGAGCGATGGCAAGCGCGGCGGCTGGGTCTGCGCGAACCGCGCGCCGATGAGGTCGCGCGCGATGCGTTGTTCTGGATCGAGGGCATACGCGCGGCTCAGATACTGCTGCCCTTCCGGCACCGCGTTCTCGGACCACAATGCGCCGAGAATCAAATTCGGTTTGAGCGAGTAGGGCGCGTCCGCCATGATGCTTTGCGCGACCTGCGCGGCTTCGTTGGTGCGCCCCGCGCGATACAATGATTCCGCCAACGCGACCCGCACGTCGTACCTTTTCGTTTCGGCGCGCAGCACGCGGCGAAATTCGTTGATCGCCGAAGTGTATTGCCCTTGTCGCGCGTAAATGCGCGCGAGCGCGCCCGAAGTCAATTCCAGCCGCTCGGCGCTGGTCCCGTAATACAATTCGCGCACGCGCACCAACTCGCGGCGCAATTCGTCATTGGTCGGCTGAATCTCGTAGGCGCGTTCGAGATACCACAGGGCTTCGTCGTGTTTGTCTTGCGCTTCGTTGATCAACGCCATTCCGGCGAGCGCGAGCACATTTTCAGGGTCCGCGCTCAAGACGCGCCGAAACAAATCGGTGGCGCCGGCAAGGTCATCGGATTCCAAACTGGCTTGCGCGAGCACCACGTACGTGTCAATATGCTTTGGAAAATAGTGGAGGATGTGCTGCCCCAGTGTGAACGCATCCGAATACTGCCCGGCATGAACGCGTTCGCGCAGTTGGGTCACACACTCTTGCAAAAGAACGTCAGCCATGTTTGAAAATTATGCCCCGACAGAGCAAAAAGTCAATGGGGGTTTGGTCGGATGGTCGGATGGTCGAGTTCCCTCGCGTGCGCTCGGGACAAGCGTCGGGTTGTCGAACAGACCCCAAGTGTTTTTCAACGCTGTTGTCCTGCGAGTTGCACATCGTATGCATCGCCAAACACTTGGGGTCTTGGGCAGGGTTCAGACCAGCCGATGTACCCCTTGCAAATGCTCTATCAAATCTGTAATGTCACGCTCTGGACGCGGCGGCGGACCGACGGGGTCGTTCGGTGCGGATTTGCCAAGCAGCGCCTGCACGCTGGCGTAACTTGACCAACCTAACGCGTCAAAATTGTAACCGCCTTCCAACAACAGGACAATGTGCCCCTCTGCAAATTCTTGCGCGATGGCGTGAAGCACCTGCGTCATGTAATGATACCCTGCGGCATCGAGGAGGGTCAATGCGCCGAGCGGGTCCGCCCAGTGCGCATCGTAACCCGCCGAGACGAGAACGAGCTGCGGCTGGTACCTCCGCATCGCGGGATACAATAAAGCGTCAAAGACGCGCGCAAATTGGTCATTGCCCACGCCGTGCGGCATGGGCACGTTAATGGTGAAACCGCGTCCCTGTTCTGCGCCAACATCGCGCCAATGTCCCGAACCCGGATAGAACGGGTAACGGTGCGTGGAAAAATAAAAGACGTCGGGCGAGGCGTAAAAAATATCTTGCGTGCCGTTGCCGTGGTGCACGTCAAAGTCCATGACGAGCACGCGTTCCAAATTATAACGGTCGAGCGCGTATTGTGCCGCGACCGCGATATTGTTGAACAAACAAAAGCCCATCGCTAGATCGCGCGTGGCGTGATGTCCGGGCGGGCGCACGAGCGCAAATGTCGCGTCCACAATGCCCGTCATTACCGCATCCACCGCATTCATCGCCGCGCCTGCCGCGAGATACGCCGCGAGACGCGAATACGCGTTCATGTACGTATCGCCGTCAATTTGCAAGCCGCCGCGCCGGTCGGCGTATGCGATGGTATTGAGATGTTTCTGCGAATGCACGCGCAGCAAGCGTTCGTCGGTCGCCTCGGTTGGCTCGATGGCAACCAGGTCTTCAATCAGGTGCGCGTCACGCCAAACCTGCATGATCGCTTCGAGGCGCTGCGGCGCTTCGGGATGCCCCGCTGCCGAGTGCATGAGAAAAACGGGCGAATATACATAGCCGATTTTCATTGTCGTCCAGACCTGACAGCTTTTTGCCAAGCCGTAGTTTGGCGAAATGTACGTTTCAGTTTCGCGCGCGCGCCGTACTGCGCGAAGGGTTTATGTGTCACGACTGTTCTGGAAACCTGTCACAGTACATCACAGTTTCAGCCACCTGCTCGCGAGGGATTGCGGATTGAGTTCATCCGAGTAATCCCGACGGGAAAATGCGGATTACAAATCCGCCGCGAGCAGCTAAAAAGTCAAATTGTGATGTACTGTGTCAGGTCTGGCGACGCGCCACCATACTCCGACAGGATACCCGATCATTTTTGCGACGTCACCTGTGATGCGAATGACCGGCACGTAACCGAATGCAATAATTTTTTCGACGGGCGACAATGTTTGCCACAGTTCAACCAAGCGCCGATACGGTGTCCCGCACAAGGCGATGATTGCCGCGAGCCACAAGACGAGCGCGACTAGCGGCGCAAAGGGCAATACCGCGAACGAAAACGGAATGGCGACCCAGTACGTGGCATAGCGCGCCAGATGGCGTTTCAACCACAAGTCCGCCTTGCCGTCCCCGCGAGCGTACAAATAGTATTGTTTGAAAAATTGCGCGAGAGTCGGACGCGGACGAAAGTACACGCGCGCGTCGGGCAGAAATTGAAAACGAAATCCAGCGCGCCGCAAATCAAAATCAAAAATCAGGTCTTCGCAATAATCCAACCATTCGGGATAGCCGTGGACCTGTTGCCACGCGGATTTGCGAAAAGCGACCGAACGCGACGACGGCAGAAATGTTTCGGGACGAAGCTCGCGCGCAAAAGGCAAGGTCGTGGCGGCGAGCGCCGTTTCGAACGCGCCGTGCGGGTCGGGTAGAAAAAAACCGCTTACGACGTCAGGCGCGTTCGGATCGAAAAACGGCGCGGTTATTTTTTCAAACCAACGCGCGTCGAGGCGCACCCCCGCGTCGGTGCTGACGATAATTTCCGCGTCGGCGGCCGCAATTGCCGCGTTGCGTCCTTGTGAAATGTTCGCGCGCGGACATTCTAGCACGCGCAAGGGAAAACGCACGGACGCGTCGCGCAAGAGTTTTACCGTGTCGTCGGTGGAACCGCCGTCGGCTACAATGATTTCGTCGGGCGGTCTGGTTTGTGAGCCAAGCGTCTCGAACAAGCGCGGCAGCGCTTCGGCTTCGTTCCTCACGGTCATGATCAACGCGCAGCGCATTTCGTTAGCGCGATTATAGCACAACTAAATTTCGCGCGCGCGCCGCGTCGCGGTTACAATGATAAACGCATTATTTGTCTTGCTCGTTCTTTTTTTGCCGTTGTTTTCCAAACTACGGTGAGCAGGCAACAAAAAACCTGACGCTTGTTCCGTCAGGTCATCGCGTTCACTTGGTTATGGCGGTGCGTTCGGTTCGCGAATTGGCGCGGTTGATGGCTTCACTTTCTTCGTTTGTGAGGGGATAGGTGGAGGCGAGTCCGACGATGGGTTTCGCATACACCCGCACATCCGTGCGCGAATGCAAGCCGGTAAAGACGACGCCGTCCCCGTGATCGTCCAAAAACGCGACGGCGAAACTTTGGTCGCCGCCCTTGTCGGTGAACGGATTGAAACGCACGACGCCGACATGGGACAAATTAAATGGCGCCCGGCGTTCGATTGCCGTCGCGCGTTCGTTGAACGTCTTGATGGTTTCGTCGGTGCGATCCATGCGTTCCAGGTATTCGCGCAAGACGCCCTCCAAATCCGCGCCGGTGCGTCCCGTGAACAAAAGACGCAGGGTCCTGGTCAGACGCAGCAAGCGAATTTCAAGCGTGCCGAGCCAAATCAGCATGATGCCGAGAGCGACAAACAACAGGAATTCGATCAGGGAAAAGCCGCGTTCTAAATCCATAAGTTCCTTTTACTGCCGCGCCCAGCGCGGCAGTCTGAATAGATGCGGCGATTCTAGCGAAGGTTGGGGAAAAAGCAAAATTGGAGGAGTGCGATAGTTCGGTAGTGCGGTAGTGCGGTAGTGCGATAGTCACTATTGCACTATCTTACAATTGCACTATTGCACTATCGCACTATTGCACTATCGCACTATCTCACTATGAAACTACTGATTGCGACTCACAATCGCGGCAAATTAAGTGAATATGCGGAAATTTTGGAAGGGTTGCCGTTCGAATTGGTGACGCTCGACGATGTGGGGATTGCCGACGATGTGGAGGAAACCGGTGCGACGCTTCTGGAAAACGCGCGGCTCAAAGCATTGACGTACGCGCGGCAAAGCGGGCTGCGCGCGCTGGCGGACGATTCGGGCTTGGAAGTGGACGCGTTGGGCGGCGAGCCCGGCGTGTATTCCAAACGTTACGCGGGCGAGAGCAAAAGCGACGCGGAACGCAACGCGTATGTCTTGGAAAAAATGCGCGGCGTGCCGCAAGCAAAGCGTACGGCGCGCTTTCGCTGTGCGATTGTGATTGCCGACGCGCAAGGGCAGACGTGGACGAGCGAAGGAACGTGCGACGGCGAAATTGCATTTGAGGCGCGCGGGACAAACGGCTTTGGCTATGATCCGATTTTCATTGTGAATGAAGTTGGTAAGCACATGGCGGAACTGCCGAACGAGGTCAAGAATCGCGTCAGCCATCGCGGGCGCGCAGCAATTGGCGCGCGAGAAAATTTGGAACGATTGGCGAAAATTATGTAAATGATAACAATCCAGATAAACCTCTTCAAGGTCTATCCGCTACAGAGCGGCCAAGTGGCTATTTCTGGATAAAGCCACGCGCGGAGAAATCTTTCAATGGTTGCAAGTGCCTCTTCACAGAAATTCTTATCGAGATAGACTTCGTGTTGGTATCTTAGATAAAGTGTCCTTTTTGCGAACAATATATGCTTTCAACTTTTCCAGATCATCTTTATTTTTCATATTGTCAAGTCTACTTTGAGCATGAACAATACAATTGCGTAGCGTTTTATAGTTTTGAATTTCTGCCCAGTCAGGTGTCTCACTTGGAAAATTCGAGTGTAAAACCTTCGTGAAGTACACATTTACCTTGTCTATGCTATTTTCTCCGCGAAGATCATTAAGAGTTAAAAGAATTGTCATATCTTTATCTTTTTGCTTGCGGCATTCATTGATCAATTCCGCTTCAAAAAAAGAAAACAAACTGACAAAGAAAGATTTTCGCAGTGTATCCTTGAACGAAAATATCAGGTCCAGCATATTAGACTCGTAGCTATCTTCTGGACCTGTGTCTTCGTAAACTTGGATTTCGCCGCTTTCAATTTTCTTCTGGCGGTCTGCAGTAAGCTTTTGAGTTTCGGATTCCAAGAACGCTTCCATTGTCGCTAAATATTCATGAAATAGGTAGATTTCGCTTGCAGCCTTGGAAAAGTCCCACGAATCCAAATCAAATTCAAATTTAGCCAATTCATTCCTTCTTTCCCGCGTCTACGCGCTTGCGCGATTTTAATGCTTCTGGAATAACCAGCCCGACGGTATTCGTCGTTTCCGTAAACGTCACATCCGCGCCTTCGGTCAGCGCATCGGTAAAATCTGCGCCGTCGAGGTGGGTTTTGGACAGATTCGCGTTTTTCAAATTCGCGCCCTGTAATTTTGCGCCGACCAACACCGCGCCGCGTAAACTCGCGTTTTCGAGATTCGCTTCGCTCAAGCCGCACGTTTTTAGTTTCGCGTCGGACAAATCTGCGTTTTGTAGATTGGCTTTATTCAAATGCGCGGCGTGCAGATTCGCGCCCTTGAGATTCGCGCCTTGCAAATCCGCGCTTTCGAGATTCGCCCAACCGAAATTTGCTTTTTCCAAATTCGCGCCGCGCAGCACGATGCCGCGCAGTTTGGCTTCGGCAAAATTCATGCCGTGTAGATCCGCGTTGGAAAAGTCGCGCTCGCCCGCCGCGTAACGTTTCAATACTTCTTGTGCGTTCATCTGGTTTCGATTCTATGCGGCTTGCGCGTTGTGGTCAAACTGGCGTTGTGGGCGATTGAAATCGCAGCAACAGAAGCACAAAACGTGCCTCCGCACGTTGGTAACTATATTCTGAAATCTTTGCACAAAAAGCAAACACTTTTCCACCGCGAATCTACACGAATCTACGCGAATCCTTGTTTTCATTCGCGCAGATTCGCGTGGATTCGCGGTTTCCTGTTTGAGTTCGGCTTGCTCGAGATAGGTGTTGGATGTATTCAGTCTGCGCAGGCAGACTTGGTGTAATTGTTGGAGCGATTTCTAATCACCCGAAAATCGAGCGCGTCGAAACGCAGCCACACACTCAACATGAAACGTTTGCGGGAACATGTCTACTGGCTGCACCCGTTCGAGCGCGTAGCCGTGTTGAATCAAACGCGCGGCATCGCGCGCCAACGTCGCGGGGTCACACGAAACGTACACCAGCGTGCGCGGTTGTTTCGCGGCGAGCGCATCCAACGCGAAACGATCCAACCCCGCGCGCGGCGGGTCCACGACTGCGAGGTCCAGCTTGCCATCGAGTTTCGGCAGAACTTGTTCGACGCGTCCTTGATGAAATTCGACATTGTTCAAATCCGCCGCGTTCGCCTGCGCGTCGCCCAGCGCGTTGGGATTTTCTTCGATTTCAATGACACGCGCGACACGCGGCGCGAACGTCAAACCAAACAGCCCCACACCACCGTACGCGTCGAGCAAAACATCGGTGGCGCACGGCGCGAGAAATTCCCCCACCAACCGCACCAATTCCTCCGCCATCGCCGTATTGATCTGAAAAAACGCGTCGGGCGAAATTTCAAACGTGCGCGCGCCGACGCGTTCGGTGAGCCGCTCTTTGCCGAGAATCGGCGCGGTCACATCGCCCGACGAAAACGCGATGGACGCGGGTTCGTCAGTTTCGATTTCGGGCGTTTCTGGGTCGTCGGATTCGAGAATGATAAAACGGTCGCCGGTATTTTCGCCCGTGCGCAGTGTGACGCCGTTAAAACTTTCGGGGTCGAGTTCGAGTGTCTTGTGCATTTCGCCGAGCGCGGGGTGCATGACGAAACATTCGTCAATCGGCACGCGGAGGTGTGAATCGTGCGCTTGCAAACACAACCGCCCGTGTTCGTTCACCACGAACTGCATGTTGTTGCGATAGAACCACTGATTGCGCGCGGGAATAATCGGCAGCACGGGAGCATCGGGGAATTTCGCCAAGCGCGCAAATTGCTCGCGCACGATTTGGGTCTTGAATTCCAACTGCGCGTCGTAGGCAATGTGCTGCCATTGACAACCACCGCAGAAAAGTGACGGGTGACCCTTCGACACACTCAGGGCAGGCTCAGTGACGGGTAACGGGGACGCGTTTGATTCGTAGGGGCTGCGCCTTGTGCCTGCCCCTCCTGGTGACGGGGACGCGTTTGATTCGTAGGGGCTGCGCCTTGTGCCTGCCCCTCCTGGTGACGGGGACGCGTTTGATTCGTAGGGGCTGCGCCTTGTGCCCGCCCCGTTTGGTGATGGCGGAAAATGCGGACAACGCGGTTCGACCCGCGCAGGCGACGCCTCTAAAAGTTCGACAATGCGCCCGCGCGCAAAGCCGCGCCGCGCCTCGACGATTTCGACGCGCGCTATTTCACCGGCAATGGCGTACGGAACGAAAATGACGCGCCCGCTTTCGTCGCGCGCCAATCCTTCGCCGCCGTGCGCCATGCCGGAGAATTTTAGATTTAAGATCCCGCGCTCCGGCTCGGGACGTGTTTCTGATTTTTGATTGGTCACATGCTTTGACGTTTTACGTTTGACGGAACACTACGACAAACAACGGGCGGAACGTTGCGGCGAACGCATAGGGAACGTTGCGGCGAACGTTCCCTACTTGATCATATCCAATTTCACATACTCGCGCAGCACTTTGGGCACCTCGATCCAATCATCTTCTTGCTGGTAATTTTCGATGATCGCAATCATGGTGCGTGGGATGCCGAGACCCGAACCGTTGAGCGTGTGCACGAATTCGGGTTTCGCGCCGCGTTCGCGCCGGAAGCGAATGTTGCCGCGCCGCGCCTGAAATTCGCGCACGTTCGACGCCGACGACACTTCGAGCCATTCGCCGATGCCGGGCGCCCAGGCTTCGAGGTCGTACGTTTTCGCCGAACCGAAACCGAGATCGCCCGTGCACAGTTGTTTCACGCGATACGGGATTTTCAATTGCACGAGAATGTCTTCGATGTCCATGAGCATGTTTTGTAATTCTTGTTCCGAATCTTCGGGTTTGCAGTACTTGTACATTTCCACCTTGTCGAATTGAAAACCGCGTTTGATGCCGCGCGTGTCTTTGCCTGCCGCGAGATTTTCTTTGCGGAAACACGGTGTATATGCGGTGTAATTCAGCGTCAGCTGGTCGCCGTCCAAAATGTCGCCCGCGTGCAAACCGGTCAGTGGCACTTCGGCGGTCGGGACGAACCACGCGTCGCGTTCGACATCGTGATACAAATTGTCGCGGAATTTGGGCAGTTGTCCCGCGCCGAGCATGATCTCTTCTTTGACCATGAAGGGCAAACCGAATTCGCGATAACCGCGCGCAATGTGATGGTCGAGCAGCCATTGAATCAGACCGCGCTGCAATTTGGTGATGGGTCCGCTGGTGACGTAAAAACGCGTGCCCGCGAGTTTGACGCCGCGCTCGAAATCGAGATAGCCGAGTTTCGGTCCGAGTTCATAGTGCGGCTGCGGCGTGAACGCGAATTCGCGCAGTGCGCCGACATTTTTGATGACCACATTTTCGCTGTCGTCTTTGCCGACTGGCACATCGGCGTCGGGGATGTTCGGCAGTTCGTACAACGCTTCTTGCAGCTGCGCGTCGAGTTCGCCGACGAGCGTTTCGAGCGAGTCAATTTGGATGTTGATGACGCGCACTTGATTCTTCATCAATTCGCGCTGCGAGACGTCTTGTTGGCGGCCAATTTCTTTCGAGAAGGCGTTCCGTTGCGCGCGGAAGGTTTCGAGTTCCGAGAGTTTCGCGCGGCGTTCTTCGTCCAACGCGAGTATGCGTTCCACAGGCGCGGTGTCCATTTGGCGTTTTGCCAATGCGTCGCGCATCACATCCGGTTTTTCACGGATAAGGCGTAGGTCGTTCATAAGAATCCTCTTTGGGGCGACGCTGACGGCTGACGGGAAGATTGCGTCAAACGTCAAACGTCATTTTTGATATTCCTGTCGCTTTATTCTTTCGCAAGCACTTTTAGCTGTTTGAACCAGTCAACCGCTTGGGTTCGATAATGCGCGTTCCGTGGACTGGTGGACGGAATGATGAATAGTTTTGTTTTCCCCCACACAGGGGATGAGGGCTGCAAACCGAACTGCGCGCGTTTGTCGTACGCTGCGCGATACCCGACGATGCCGACGAAACATGCGACGCGCGGCGCGCACGCCAAAATTTTCGCGCGCAGAATTCTGCCGCCGCGGACGAATTCGTCACTTCCCAAATCATCGACATTCGGCGTCGGACGCGCGACCAAGTCCGTCAGCCCGTAACCAAATTCATTCATCCGCACGTCGTCTTGCGGCGTCAGGCGTTCGTTGACCAGACCTGCCTGATACAATGCCGTCCAAAATAGATTCGTCGGGCGCGCGAAATAATGTCCGACGCAGTCCGAATACGTTCCCGGATTCAGTCCGATGAAAACAATGGCGAGACCTTTGCACAAATAATCTGGCAGCAAACCTCACCCCCAGCCCCTCTCCTACAAGGAGAGGGGAGTTGCGTTTCGTTCCCCCTCCACGAACGCAGCGGCGAGCGTTCAGTGCGCGGAGCGGAAAGAACAAAAACGCCCGCCCTCGAAAGGGCGAGCGTTGCCTCGCGGTGCCACCTCTGTTTGTTATGACGCATTGCGTCATGACCTCTATGGCTCGATAACGGGAGCGAACCGAAACGACTCATCGTCGCTGCGCTGTGACAAATCAAAAAGCGATTCGTCGCCGCCGAATTGGATTTCCATCGCGTACGCTGTCACAGTTCCACCCTCTGTGACTCTCTGCCAGCGACCGCAATGTACTCGATTGGCTGCGCGTTGCTTATCCAAGAATGCGGCAATCCTAACACGCTCCCCGCGCGGTGTCAAATTCTTTTGTCCTCGCTGGTTTCATGCTATAGTTTCGCCGGTGCAAACTACGAAATCTACGACCGACGTTCCGACACGAGACGTTCCAACGGGAGACGTTCCAACGGGAGACGTTCCAACGGAACGTCTCTACCGCGACCGCGCGCGCCTCGATTGGATCGTCGGCGCGGCGCTTTTTGTTTTGACCTTTATCATTTACCTCAAGACCCTTGCGCCAAGTGTCGCCTACCTGTTTGACGACTCGCTCGAATTTCAACTGCTCGCGTCGCGCATGGCAATTGCGCATCCGACGGGCTATCCACTGTATTCCATCTTGATCAAACTCGCCACGTTTTTGCCGTTTGGCGATGTGGCGTATCGCGTCAATCTGGTGTCGGCGCTGAGCGCGGCAGGCGCGGTCGCGTTTTTGTATCTCGCCGCGCGTCTCGTCACAAATCATTTCATGCGCGCGGAAAATCTCATCGGCGCGATTTTGGAACGCGCGCCCGCGCTGCTTGCCGCGCTGGTGTTCGCGTTTGGCGAAACCTTCTGGTCGCAAGCCGTTTTGGCTGAAGTGTACACGCTGCAAGCGTTCCTCACGGCAGTGATGTTGTGGCTTGTGTTAAGGTGGAGTGCAAAGATTGGAAAGCGAGAAGCCGAAAACGCCTCACGCCTCGCGCCTCACGTTTCACGTTTCACCCCTCACTGCTTTCGGGGCAGGCAGTTTCACGTTTCACGTTTCACGCCTCACGTTTCACTCGTCCTCATCACCTTTTTCGCGGGTCTCATGCTCACGCACCATCGCATTTCCATTCTGATTTTTCCCGCGCTGGCAATTCATGTATTGAGTTACGATCGTTCGTTTTTACGGCAACCGCGCACGCTGTTGAAAATGGCGCTGGCATTTGCGCTGCCGCTCTTGTTGTATTCGTATTTGCCAATTCGCGGGACGGTCACGTCGTCGCTCGACGGGGCGTATCAAAATACGCCCGAGGGATTCTTGAATTGGATTTTGGGGACGGCGTACACGGTCTTTGTGACCCAGAACCCGTTGAGCCAGGAACGCGACGCGAGTTATTACTGGATGTTATTCGCGAATACCTTCACGCCGTTTGGCTTGCTCGCCGCGTTCGGCGGATTCGTCGCAATTTTTCTGCGCGCGTGGCGCGAATGGCTGCTGTTGACGCTGTGCCTCGCGGCGAATTTGGTGTTTGTGTTGACGTATCGCGTTGCAGATATTGACGTATTTTTCATCCCGACGTTTTTGTTGGGGGCGTTGTTTTTCGCGGCGGGCTTGGCGGGGTTGTTGTGGCTGGCGTATTACGCGTTGTCGAATCGCATCGCAACCATCGCCGCGTGTGTCGGCGCGCTGGTGATGTTGCTGTTGCCGTTCGCGTTGTATCAAAACAATTACGCGCGCGTGGATTTGTCCAACAAGCGCGATATTTATCTTTATGGCGCGGACATTGTTACGGATCGAAACTTGCCGGTTTCGGGTTCGCCTGCGTTGATTGGAATTCTCGGCGAAATGTCGCTCGTACGTTATTTTCAGGATACGTTGGGATGGGGCGCGCAGTTGGAAACGATTGCAGCGGACAAAGAGGACGCGCGGTTGGCGGCTGTGGATCGCGTGTTGAACGAGGGCAGACGCGCGTATCTCACGCGCCCGCTCGCCGGTGTCGAAACCAAGTATTCGCTCAGCGCGATTGGTCCGCTCATTTTGGTCAGTCCCAAACCGATCAAACAGGAACCGATTGGCTTTAGCCACACCCCGGACGCGAATTTCGACGGCGCAACTCTGGTGGGCTATGATTTGGAACCAACGGGCGAGGATGTGCAGTTGACACTCGTATGGCGGGTTGACCAAAAAATCAGGAGCGACCGTTTGGTCTCGATAAAGTTATTGAACGCGCAAGGCGAACGTGCGGCGCAAATGGATCGCAAGCCGGTTTTGGATGCGTATCCGACGACGGCGTGGCGCAAAGGCGAATACATTTTCGACACATATCGCGTTCCCTTTTTGGTCGGGGCGAAACCCGGCGAATACTTGCTCCAAGTAACCATGTACGATCCTGGATCGGGCAAGGTGTTTGGACAGCGCGAATTGGGACGGGTTAATGTCCCCGCATCCACACAAAATGTGGCAAGCGAATTATTGGGCGTGAGTGAAATTGTGCTGCGCGAGCTTGGCGGCATTCAATTCGCCGGTTATGATTTGGACACGACCGAGCCGTACGCACCGGGCACGGGGATTCCCGTGACGCTGTTGTGGCGGATGCCGCAAAACGGAATGGCGCGCGATATTGAATTGACCGTGACAGATCAATTGGGCCATGTGATCGCATCGCAAATCGCGCGCGTGGGGGGGGCAGGGGGGGGGGGACAATATGTGCGTCAAGAGCTTGGCATCCCCTTGCCCGAAACGCTCGCGGCGGGAAAATACGCGGTGCAGGTCAACGTGCGCGGCGGCATGACGCTGCCGTTTACGTCAAAGAGCATGACGCTCGGCAGATTGGAGGTGGCGGCGCAATGAGAATGGATTTGAATTCCGACGTCGGCGAGAGTTACGGCATCTACACGCTCGGCGACGACGAAGCGTTGATGGCATACATTACTTCGGCGAACATCGCGTGCGGGTTTCACGGCGGCGACCCGCAAGTGATGCAGCGCACCGTGCAAATGGCCAAGGCGCACGGCGTCGGCATCGGCGCGCATCCGGGGTATCCCGATCTCGCGGGCTTTGGACGACGCGTGGTCAAGCTGAGCGAGAACGAAATCGAAAGCATGGTGCTGTATCAAATCGGCGCGCTTGCCGCGTTTGTGCGCGCGCAAGGCGCTGTACTACGACACGTAAAACCGCACGGCGCGTTGTACAATCACGCGGCAAAAGACATGCCCACCGCGCGCGCGATCGCCCGCGCGGTAGAGCGTTTCGATTCGAGCTTGATTTTGGTCGGGCTGGCGAACTCGTTTTTGATTGACGCGGCGCGCGAGTTTGGCCTTGCATTTGCGCGCGAAGGATTCATTGACCGCGCGTATGCCAGCGATGGTACGCTAGTGCCGCGTACGGAAGCAGGCGCGGTGTTGCCGTCTCCCGCGCGTGCGGTCCAAGTCGCAATGCAATTGGTGCGCGAGGGCACGGTGCGGACGATTGAGGGAACTCTTGTACCGCTGGAGCTTGACACGTTTTGCATTCACGGCGATACGCCGGGCGCGGTGCAAATCGCGGCGGCGGTGTCTGAGGCGCTGCGGGCGGAGGGCGTTGAGCTGAAAGCGATGCTGGCGTGAAAGACCTCACCCCCCGGCCCCCTCTCCTAAAAGGAGAGGGGGAGTCTGCGGCAAGCCCTCTCCCAAAGGGAGAGGGGGAGAGTGATTTTCCACGAATCCGCGCGATGGGCGATGCGGCGGTGTTGGTCGAGTTGGGGAATGTGCTCGATGCGGCGCTGAATGCGCGGGTGCATGCGTTGGCGCGGCGCGTGGAGACGCTGCGTGGGGTGACTGCTGTTGTTCCAGGGTACACGACACTGCTGGTCGAGTACGATCCCGCGCTGTGCGAAAATGACGCGCTGCGTTATGAAATCGAACGCGTGCTGAGTGCAGACGACGCGACGGTGAAGAAAGAGACGCGCGTGATTGAAATTCCGGTGCGTTACGGCGGGAAGTTCGGACCGGACTTGGAATTTGTTGCGCGGCATAACGGCATCACGACCGACGAGGTGATTCGGATTCACACGCACGAAACGTATCAGGTATTTATGCTGGGCTTTGCGCCGGGGTTTCCGTATTTGGGCGTTGTGGATTCGAGAATTGCGGCGCCGCGTTTGGAAACGCCGCGCCAGCGCGTGCCCGCGGGTTCGGTCGGCATCGCGGGGCGGCAAACGGGAATTTACCCGCGCGAATCGCCGGGCGGTTGGCGCTTGATCGCACGCACAGATGTAAAATTGTTTGATCCGACGCAAGAACCGCCGACGCTCCTGCGCGCGGGGGATAGAGTGCGTTTTGTCGTGGTTGACTCGTAAACAGGCAGACAAGGAAAGATGTGCGATTACTTGTTTACCTGTTTTCTTGTTTACCTGCCTTATGCTCCAAATTCTCGAACCCGGCATTCTCACGACGATTCAGGATTGTGGTCGCAACGGCTATCAGCAATTCGGCGTGACGCGCGGCGGGGCGATGGATGTGCTGGCTTTGCGCGCGGCGAACGCGTTGTTGGGCAACGAGGCGGGAGACGCGGCGATTGAGATTGCGTCGAGTGGATTGCGCGCGCGCGCGTTGGAAAAATGTGTGGTTGCCGTCGCGGGCGCGCCGTACGCTTTGTGCGTACACGAGCGGATTGCGCCCTGCAATGCCGCGCTGTTTTTGCGCGCGGGCGAGGTGCTGGCTTGCGACGCGCCCGCGTGGGGACGTTACGCGTATCTGGCAGTTCACGGCGGGTTCGATGTGCCGCGCGTGCTCGGCTCACGCGCGACCGCGCGGCGCGATGGGTTCGGCGGATTTAACGGACGCGCCCTGCAAGCGGGCGATGTATTACGCGCGACGCGTGATGCTTGCCCGATGGAACGCGCGGGAAAAATGTTGAGTGAAAAATTCGCGCGGTATTATTCGAGCGATGCGCCGCTGCGTGTGATATGGGGACCGCACGCCGAGTTTTTTGACGACGCGGCGCGCGAAGAGTTTTTGCGCGGGGAATATCACATCAGTGATTTATCCGACCGCATGGGCACGCGGCTAAAGGGCGCGGCGATTCCGCGCAAGGAAGATGAATTGTTATCATGCGGCGTCACGCGCGGCGCGATCCAAATTCCGCCGGATGGACAGCCGATTGTTTTGCAAGCGGATCATCAAACGGCAGGCGGTTATCCGATTTTGGCGACGGTGATTCGGGCGGACATTCCGCGTCTCGCGCAAAAACGCGCGGACGAACTTGTCATATTCGAGCCGACGACGATGGACGCCGCGCGTGAGGCGTGGCGGGAGTTGGTGGAACTGGAGTGTGGATGAAAAAACCTTCGAGGAATTTTCCTCGAAGGTTTTTTTTCTAGCTGTCATCCAACGCGTCTTGCGTAGGTGTTGGTGTGGCGTTGGGGTCGCGCGTGCGTGAAGGGGTCGGCGTACGTTGGGTTCCGCCGCCGCTCGCAGGACTGGAGGTCGAAAACTTGAGCGATGCGGATTGACAGGAACCGGAACTATTTTCTGAATCTTCGACGCGCTGCGGATCGGTTTTGACGATGGCGATTTCGGAAATGCGCTGCTGGGTGGTGGGGTCTATAACCCATAGATACCATGTTCCACCGTGCGGCGCATTCGCGTTAATGTTGTGAAAAAAGTATCCTTTGCGTGGGTCGGCGCCGGTGCGATAGTCATCGTTCGGATCAGGCAGTCCGTCGGGGCCCTGGGAAATGCGTACGAGCACATCGTTCTTGGCAACATTGTTCTCGTACACGTATCCTTCGATATAAGTGCGCACATTCGGGCCGCAGCGCGATTCTTGAATGCGATATTTGAACTGTGACGTAGGCGAAGGGGGGGGGGGCGGATTAGTGGGTTTGGGCGTGGGCAGTACGGCGGGCTTGCGCGTCGGCGGCGCGGGCTTGGGTGTATTCGCCGGTTTCGATGTCGGCTGTGCAGGTGGGTTGGCGGGCGCGGCGGGCGCCTCCGTAATGGCGACGATAGCGGTCGGGCTGGCGTCTGCGGTGATGCCTTCGACAATGCTCACGCGCGTCGGAACGCGCGTTGGCGCACGGGTAGCTCGCGGGCGTGTTACGGCGGGAGTGGCGCGCAGTTGGGCAATCGTTTCAGCGGTGCGGCAGGCGAGCGTCAGGGTCAACAGGGTCAGGAGCAATACGAAAAACGTAGAACGCTTGAATTTCATTCACAACCTTCGGACAGGATATATGATATTTATAGTGCAAGATGCGGATTAAAGCAAGAGGAAAAAAAGATGAGATCATGGATTGGAATCTATGGCAAGCGAACGAATAAAGGCGCGGCGACAAAAGAATGCGCTTTTGTCGCCGCGCCTGATTCCGATTTGCAGCGTCATCATGCACTGCACATGTGAGCTGCGCTATGTGCGACGAACGTTCTGAGCGAAAAACGAGATGCGCCTCAGTATGAGTGCGCGAGGAGCGTCATGGCGCGATGGTGAATTTCCAAAACGACGCGTCACACGCATATTCTATTGCGCTTGAATCTGAAGATTGTCAAAGCGCACGTGCGAGTCTTGACCCCACGTGCCTGCGGAAACACCGACGCGCCCACCTTGATAACTGGAGTCGTTGACCTTGTCCATGAGTTCGCCGTTGGAATACAATTGAAGCTCGCTGCCATTTACAATCAGCGTCAAGTGCGTGACGGTGACGCCATCCGCGGGCGAAGGACCGACGCGCAATCCTTGATCCCATTTGCGGATAGTTTGCCAACCATCGGGCGTGCGCTTGACCACGTTATAGCCACGGCAGGTGCGGTTGGTTTGCAGGAGGTAATAATTTTTGTTGTCGTTATAGCCAAACACCACGCTCGCGTCGCCGCCGCATGACCCTTCGCCGCTGTGCATGGTAACGTCTACATCCATTTTGAGCTTGGTATAGACGCGCGGGTAGAACGACCAGCACAAAAAGTTTTGGCGTGTCACGCGAATATGGAATTGACCGCCTTCGTACGACCGGGTGCAAATGTCGTCTTGGCTCGCGCGCAAAATGCCGGGTTGGTCGAACGTATCGGTAAAACTGTCGGGCATTTGCGCGGCGCTGGCAGTGGGCACGCGCGTCGGGGGACGCAGTGTAGGAGTGCGCGGCAGGCGTGTCCCGGTCGGCGGTCGTTTTGTCGGCGCTGCGGTGGCAGTGTTGGTCGCCGGAATTTTGGTCGGTTCTGTCGTCGGTGTGGGCGACGGGGATTCCGTCGCAGTCGGCGGCAGCGGCGTGTTGGTTGCGGTGACGGTGGGGGGAATATCCGTCGCGGAGGGAACGAGGGGCGTCTCGGTGGCACTGGGCGCAGTCGTTGCCGTGACGTTGGCAACAGCTAGCGACTTGGATGCGGGCGCGTCGCATGCTGCGACCAAGAGACCAAGCAAAACCAGTACAAGAAAAAATCGAACTCGGAAAAGTTTCATGCGATGTGGCTCCTATGCAAAGATGGTATGGGCGTCGGCACGGCGCGGTTCGTACGCGCCGTGTGTGTGGCACGCCAGAGTATATCATCATCTGCGCAAAACGCGTATGGTTGCGAACGCGCTGAGACTCGCATGGTTTCACTCCAGGATTCGTTTTATACTGCTTGTCCGCGCGCCTGTGATATAATTTCGCACAAATTATGTCGCTCGTGCATGCGCTCCGCAAACTCGCTCGCCAATCGCCCGCGCGTTCCTCCGCGTGGAAATGGCTGTCGGTGGGCATTGGCGTCAAACGGTGGCTCGTCGTTTTGCTCGCGGGCATCACGATTCTCTCGCTCGGCGTCGCGTATCTTTTTGTCTCGATTTATCGCGAACAGCCGTTCCCCGATTTTGTCTATTACCTCACGTTACAATTCGTGCCGCGCGCCGTCCGCGCCGTGTTGTTTGGCACAGTGGGCATCCTGTTGGTCGCTTTCGGTTTGTATAAACTGAATCAAGCGCTGCTCGCGGGTTTGCCGTCGCGTCCCGTCTCGCTCGTCGAAAATTTATATCGCAAACGGATGCGCCAACGCGGTTTGAAAATCGTTTGCATCGGCGGCGGCACGGGCATGTCTACGCTGCTGCGCGGCTTGAAAAATTATTCCGACAACCTCACGGCGATTATTACCGTCGCGGACGACGGCGGCAGTTCGGGGCGTCTGCGTCAAGAATTGGGGGTGCTGCCGCCGGGCGATTTTCGCCAGTGCATCGCCGCGCTCGCGGACGCGGAACCGCTGATGGCGCGCTTGTTGGAATATCGTTTTCCAAATGACACGGGGCTTGGCGGGCACGCGTTCGGGAATTTGTTCATTGCCGCGATGGCGGGCGTGACGGGCAATTCCGAACGCGCGCTGTTGGAAGCATCGCGCGTGCTCGCCGTACGCGGCACGATTCTGCCGAGCACGTTGGAAGATGTGACGTTGTGCGCCGAAGTGCGCGGCACGCACGAATCGCAAATCGCGCGCGTGACGGGCGAATCGCAAATTGCAAAATTCGGCAAGCCGGTCGAACGCGTCTATCTCGAACCGGAACGCGTGCCGGCGTACCCCGGCGCGGTGCGCGCCTTGCTCGACGCCGATTTGATTATCGCGGGACCCGGCAGTCTGTACACGAGCGTCCTGCCGAATTTGTTGGTGGAGCAGATTTGCCAAGCCGCGACAGTATCGCCCGCCTTGAAACTTTTTGTCTGCAATGTGGCGACCGAACGCGGGGAAACGGACCATTACACGGTCGAAGATTATTTACAGGCGCTGCACAATCACTGCGCTGGTTTTGAATTTGACGGCATCTTGATCAACAACCAGGTGACGGGCACGCTGCCGCCGCAAGCACGGATTGATTTTGTCGCGCCGCGAGGGAACGCTGCGGCTGGGAACGCTGCGGCTGGGAATGCTGCGGCTGGGAATGCTGCGGCGAGGCGTTCTGGAACAGAGACCGTTCCGTACATTTTTGCGGACGTGGTAGACGACGAGCGCCCGTGGCGGCACGATTCGGAAAAATTGGCGCGCGCTATTTTGCGCTGGTACACAAAGAGAACCAAGGTTACAACCTTGACGCGTCACCATAGCGCGATGCTCGAACAGGCAGAAAAGCAAGGCAGCCGCGAACAGGTTGTTCAATAGGAAGCAGGGAAACAGGGAAACGGGAAACAAGGAAACAGGGAAGCAGGGAAGCAGGGAAACAGGAAAACAAGGGAACAGGGAAACAGGGAAACTTTCCCGCGAAATCTATCACAAGGAGAAACACACATGGCACGCATCGGTATTAACGGTTTTGGACGGATCGGACGCCAAGTCACCAAGGCGCTCAAGGAACGCTACAAAGAGATTGATCTGGTCGCGGTGAATGATTTGGCAACGCCCGAAGAAAACGCGCATTTGTTCAAGTACGATTCAAACTATGGCAAATATCCCGGCACGGTCAGCGTGGACGGCGACAGCATCGTCATTGACGGTGATGCGATCAAGGTGTTGAAGGAAAAGGATCCCGCGAAATTGCCGTGGAAGGATTTGGGCGTGGAACTCGTCATCGAATCCACCGGCTTGTTCACGGACGCGGAAAAAGCCAGAGCGCACATCGCCGCCGGGGCAAAACGCGTCATCATCAGCGCGCCCGCGAAAGGCGAAGACCTGACCATCGTCTTGGGTGTGAACGAACAAGCGTACGACCCCGCGAAACATTTTATCGTCTCGAACGCGTCCTGTACGACGAATTGCCTCGCGCCCGTCGCCAAAGTGTTGGAAGATAATTTCGGCATCGAGAAAGCCTTGATGACGACGGTGCATTCGTACACCAACGACCAAAAAATTCTCGACGTGGTACACAAGGACTGGCGGCGCGCGCGGGCAGCGGCAATGAACGTTATTCCGACGACGACCGGCGCGGCAAAAGCGGTCGCGCTCACGATGCCGGAACTCAAAGGCAAATTTCACGGTTACGCGCTGCGCGTGCCGACGCCAACGGTTTCGATCATTGACCTTGTGGGCAATTTGAAACGCGCCGCGACGGCAGAGGAAATCAACGCCGCGTTCCAAGCCGCGTCCGAAGGCGCGATGAAAGGCATTCTCGGCTATTGCGACGAGCAGCTGGTCTCGATGGATTTCAAAGGCGATGCGCGTTCGTCCATCGTGGACGCGGAATTGACGATGGTGATCGGCGGCAATTTGTTCAAAGTGGTTTCGTGGTACGACAATGAATGGGGCTATTCGTCCCGCGTCGCGGATTTGACGAATTACATGATTCAGAAGGGATTGTGAGCAGAGGTGCGCGATAAGAAAAGTGAAACGTGAGGCGTGAAACGTCAAACGTGAAACGTCAAACGTAATGCTCGAGACTTTTCTTGTCGCGCCGCCCCGCATTGGCAGGCGATGTTGACACCGGTGCGCATTGATGGGCATGAAATCCAACCCCGCGACGAAATTCATCGGCGCAAGTTGGAGGCGCTGCGCGTGTTCGTGGAGCGCCTGCTGGCGAGTCCCGCGCGCGACCAGATTGCGAAAATTATTTTGTTTGGGAGCGTGGCGCGCGGCGAAGCGCACGCGGAGAGTGATGTGGATGTGATGGTGTACGGGTTTCAAGATTTGGACGCGCTGCGTGACGCGACGTTTGATGCTTCGCTCGAAATGGGAGAGTATTCCGGCGAGGGGATTGAGTCTCTGTTCGAGACAATTGAGGAGTGGTTAGCGCCGCAAGATTATTTCAACTACACGGTGCGGCGCTTTGGACAGGAGGTTTACTCGGTGCCCGAAGAAAATCTCAAGGCAGAAGAAGCGCAGGGTCTCTTGAAACTTGCGCGGCTCAATCTTGCTATGGCAGAAAAGCACATGAATCCTGATGAGTGGCGCGGCGCAGCCGATTTGTCGTACAACGCGGCAGAGTTGTGCGTCAAAGCATTTCTGCTTTTCCAAATGGAACTCATTCCGTCCTCTCACGGCGGTTTGGTGGAAAAATTCGGCGAGCATTACATCAAATCTGGATTGTTGCCGCGCGAACTGGGTAAACAATTGCACCGTGCTTTGGAAATCCGTAGCCAAGCGCGTTACAAATTTCGCGCGGTAATCACGGAAGAAATGGCGCAGCACAATCTCACCCTGGCGCAAGCATTGATTAGTCGGCTTGAAACGACGCTGAGCCAATAACGCCACGCGACCAATCTATTTGGGGTTCACATACCATGTTAGCGCCGGTGCAAATTGATGGGCATGAAATCCAACCCCGCGACGAAATTCATCGGCGTAAGTTGGAGGCGCTGCGCGTGTTTGTGGAGCGCCTGCTGGCGAGCCCCGCGCGCGACCAGATTGCAAAGATTATTTTGTTTGGGAGCGTCGCGCGCGGGGACGCGCAAGCGGAAAGTGACGTGGACGTGATGGTGTTTGGCAGCGCGCCATTGAAACGCGCGGACGACGCCGTAGTGGATTCCGCGTGGCAGACGACACTCGAACTTGGTGAAAGTGTCGAGCCGCTTGTGTATTCGATTGGCACTTTTGATGAGCCGATTTCCGATTTCGAGTGGCATGTCATCAAGACCGGCGAGGAGGTGTATTCGATGGATGAAGCAACGCTCGCGCGTCAAGCCGCCGAGACGCTTTATGGTCTTGCCAAGCAGTACATGGGTGAAGCGCGACGAAAATACGAACCTGACCTAGAGCCGTCGCGCCGCACCTCCATTGATGTCGCATACAATGCCGCCGAACTTGCCGCGAAAGGAATGTTGCGCTTGGTGGTGAGTGAATTGCCCAAAACACACAGCGGAATCAATACGCTCTTTAGCGCAGAGTACATCAGGGCAAAAAGGGTGCCCTCGCACTTGGGACGCGAATTTACGCTGTCCCTCAAGCACCGCAATCTGGCGCGCTATGACGGGAATGCTGTGATTTCACCGGAGATGGTGGAAGAGGTGTTTCGCTTTGCAGATGAAATGATCGCATTATTCGAACAAAAACTGGATGAGGAAGATGAACAAGAAAACCATTCGCGACATTGACGTTCAAGGCAAGCGCGTTTTGGTACGCTGCGATTTCAATGTCCCGCAAGATAAAAAAGATTTGCACATCACGGATGACCGACGCATTCGCGAAGCGCTGCCGACATTGCGCTATTTGTTGGCGCAGGGCGCGGCGCTGGTGTTGATGTCGCATCTCGGTCGCCCGAAAGGCAAGGACGAGAAACTTTCACTCAAGCCCATCGCCGCGCGTTTGCAAGAATTACTCGGGCGGCCTGTAATCATGGCAGACGATGTGATTGGCGACGCGGTAGCAGCGCAGGCGAACGCGTTGAAACCCGGCGATGTGCTGCTTTTGGAAAATGTGCGTTTCTATCCCGCAGAAGAAAAGAATGATCCCGCGTTCGCGCGCGAACTGGTACGTTTGGGCGACATGTATGTGAACGACGCGTTCGGCTCGGCGCACCGCGCGCACGCTTCGACCCGCGGCGTCGCGGATTATCTGCCCGCCGTCGGCGGGTTCTTGATGCAAAAGGAATTGGATTTTCTCGACGGCGCGCTAAACAATCCCAGGCATCCGTTCGTCGCGATTATCGGCGGCGCGAAAATTGGCGACAAGATTGGCGTGATTGAGAATTTGCTGCCCAAAGTGGATCGCATTCTCATCGGCGGTAGCATGGCGAATACGTTCGCGCTGGCAAACGGTTATGCGATTGGTGATTCACTCGCGGAAGCGGACAAACTCGACCTCGCGCGCGCGATGATGCAAAAAGGTTCACGCGCCGGTGACGGCGCAAGCAAACTTGTGTTCCCTGTAGATTGGCTCATCGCCGACAAATTCGCGGCGGACGCTCAAGCGCAAGTGGTGGACGTGCAAAGCGTACCCGCTGGTTGGCGCATTCTCGACATTGGACCCGAAACGCTCAAACTGTTTGAAACGGAATTGAGCGTCGCGAAAACGGTGGTGTGGAACGGACCGATGGGCGTGTTTGAATTTCCGAAATTCGCAAACGGCACGTTGGGCATTGCCAGGTATTTGGCGACCTTAAAGGATTGCATCACCGTGATCGGCGGCGGCGATTCCGCGTCGGCGGTCGAAATCGCGGGCGTTGCCGACAAAATGTCACACGTTTCGACAGGGGGGGGAGCGAGTCTGGAATTCATGGAAGGGCGCGTCCTGCCGGGCGTGGAGGCGCTGCACGATAAGTGAGGGAGCGATAGAGGGATGGAGAGCGGGAGAGTGAGAGAGAAGAGTGAAAAGTCAAACGTGAAGCGTGAAACGTCAAGCGGATTTTGTCTGACATAATGCGGAGCATTTTCCCTTTTTTCAGGCGTGAAATTCGATTTCATGCGATTTCATGCAGTGGAACGTCAAGCGGATTTTGTCTGACATAATGCGGAGCATTTTCCCTTTTTTCAGGTGTGAAATTCGATTTCATGCGAGTGACACGGTGACAGAACGCCGTGTCATTTGTTTGTAGGGGCAATGCCTTGTGCTTGCCCTGTAGGGGGCAACCACGCCGTAGGGGGCGACCACGCCGTAGGGGGCGACCACGCCGTAGGGGGCGACCACGCCGTAGGGGGCGACCAC
>JACQWQ010000138.1 GCA_016209205.1 Chloroflexota bacterium | reverse complement strand
CTACGAAATTGCGGAACCGGTACGACCGCTCCGTCCTGAGTTTCGTCGCTCGCACCGACGCCGCAAAATGTCTACGATGTCGTTGGACTATGCCAAGTTAACGAAATCGAAATAATGTCTACGATGTCGTTGGACATGACAGTTAATGCGCTCACTGCCGTCGGAACGGATTTGTATTTGGGCGGTCGGTTCACCGAGACCGCAGATGGCAGCGTGCGACATTTGAACAACATCGCGAAATTTGACACCGTGAATAGCACATGGTCCGCGCTCACGGGCAATGGGTTGGATCACCATGTTTACGCGCTTGCTCCCATCGGCGCAGACTTGTATGTGGGTGGATATTTCAATCAAACCGCAGATCAAGCTGCAACCAACCTGCACCATATCGCCAAATACGACACTGCCAATAACACATGGGCTGCACTGCCCGGCGATGGGTTGAACAGCTATGTCTTTGTATTCAGTGTTGTTGGAACAGATTTGTACACGGGTGGCGCCTTTAGCCAAACGGCGGATGGGAGCGTAACCAATCTGCGCAATATCGCTAAATTCGACGCCTTGACCAATGCGTGGCTCCCGATGCCAAACAATGGTTTGTCCGGGGCGGTGTATGCCATCGCCGCAGTCGGCACTGACATTTATGTGGGTGGCGCATTCACGCAGACTGCAGACGGCAGCGTAACGGATATGCGCAATATCGCCAAGCTCAATACAGTTGGCAACGCTTGGTCGCCCTTGCTGAATAATGGATTGAACGATCACGTGAATACTCTTGCGCCGGTTGGAGATAATTTGCTTGTCGGGGGTGAGTTCACGAGCACTGCCGACGCACGTGGCATGAATTTCAACCATATTGCCGAATACGACACCACCCAAGCTTGTGCCACACAACCGCCCGCCAGACCTATGCTTGTTGCCCCCAAGCACCAAAGCGTTGCGACGCAAAAGCAAGTTGCGCTGGATTGGGAAGATGCAATGTGTGCAACCGAATACCGCGTGATCGTCAATGAAGGTTCACCGCAAGGACCCCGCGCGTTTACACAAACAGGGCTGACGGATTCGAACGCGACAACGACGCCCTTGCAGAGAGGCAAAACGTATTTTTGGAAAGTGGTTGCGTTGAACACGAACGGTCAAGCTGTTTCGCCCTGGCAGCAATTCACGGTCAAGTAGAATTTATTTTCGCAAGTTGGAACGCATTCAACACTTTGCTTGCGCAAACGTCTTGCACAAGCAAAGTTTTTTTGTACTAGAGCGGATTCCGAATTGATTGGTGGTGTCAGCGTAGGGGCGACGGCTTGTCCTCGCCCATTCCAGTTGGGCAACCACAAGGGATTGCCCCTACCATCCCACAAACGAATCAGGAATTCGCTCTAACGGGGTGTCCGCAGTGGTTGGGGATTGCCCACAAATGTTAAAAGGCGGTGGCAATGCACTGGCATTGCATACTGCCGTCAGGCAATGCGTAGTCCAACTGCGCTTGAACAAGTTGTGTGTAATCACCGAGTAGGGCTGTGTCAAAGTCCCGAGTTGTCATTCCTTCGGCTACGCTCAGGCCAAGTTCTGAACGGAACGTAGTCACAATTTTGGGCGAATCAATTCGCTCGCTACAAAATCACGAAACCTGCCTTCGCAGGTTGGGGTTTCAGTGTGCGGTCGCGAATCTATTCGATTCGTTGCGAACTGTGTTCGAATCTATTCGATTCGTTGCGAACTGTGTTCGCGAGCACACTTGGTGTAGTTGTTGGCGCGATTTTTCCGATGAAGGCGATGGAATACATCGCACATCGGCATCGCCCGCCGCGCCGACCCAAAACTTTGACGCACACCCCAGCTGGCTCGTGGCATAGACACACGATTTGATTTTTGTTATACTTTTTCACATCGGCGTGCAGGACGTTCCGCACAATTCAGTTTTCTATCACATTCAGGGTTCGGTCCTGAAAGGAAAGGAGTCGTATGGCTGCCTTGACCGCTTCTATGGGTAAAATCACCACGCCGTGGTGGTTGTTTTTGATCGAAGGGATTTCCTCTATTGTCTTGGGTCTGCTGCTTTTGACCAATCCCGCCGTGACTGTCCTCGTGTTGGTGCAGTTCCTCGGCATTTGGTGGCTCGTCAGCGGCATCTTGGACATTGTCGGGATTTTCATGGACAAGACCGCGTGGGGTTGGAAACTCTTTAGCGGGATCATCGGGATTCTCGCCGGGATTGTGATTCTCCAGCACCCCATCCTCTCGACGATTGGACTTACCTAATTCATCGTCATCGTGTTGGGGGTGCTCGGTTTGGTGCAAGGCGTCATGGGCATCATCGGCGCATTTCAAGGCGGCGGTTGGGTTTCCGCGCTCTATGGCGTTGTCAGCATCCTGGTGGGTCTGATCCTCTTGTTCAATCAGCTGGCGGCCGGAATTGGGCTGTGGCTCACCATTGGGGTTTTTGCGCTCGTCGGCGGCGCGATTGGCGTGTGGCAATCGTTCCAAATCAAAAAAGCGCAACGCGCGTAGAGAGACCGCTTTTTTCACATTCGCATGGGATGGGGTTCCGAAATCCACAGCGCGATTGAAAGCATCTCGCTGCTCATCGAACTGCTCGCGGTGACAATCATTGTCATCTCGATTGTGTACGGCAGTGTTCGTTACCTGTTCGATTTGTATTTCCACCGCGCCGACACGGGCGCATATCACACGTTCAAAGTTCGCCTCGGCAGCGGGCTGTTGCTCGGTCTGGAAATGTTGGTTGCGGGCGATGTGATTCGCACCGTCGCGTTGGAGCCGACATTGGAAAATGTAATCTCGCTCGGCGTGCTCGTCATTATTCGCACTTTTTTGAGTTGGTCGCTCGTCGTCGAAATCGAAGGCCGCTGGCCCTGGCAGAAAAGACCAAGTGCATAACGACAGCCGGAATCCAAATAGTACAAAACGGCGAGGTCCCACGACCTCGCCGTTTCTTTATTGCCCTAACTCGGACAAGCCGAAACCAAACAGGAAAACGCGAATCCACGCGAATCCAAGCGAATCTTTATTTTTGTTTTTATTCGTACAGATTCGCGTAGATTCGCGTTGGAAAAATCTTTGCTCTTTATGCAAAGATTCTAGAATATGGATACTACCGCGTTCCGCGTGAAAATCAGCTTGCGTTCGGCGCCATTGCTTCCGCTTCGCCCATCACACTCGCGCCTTGGACCATATCGCCCAGCCCTTGCGCCGCGATGGTGCGACTGACCTCGCCCGCCGCTTCGGCGGCGGCGATCTCGGCAAGACCTTCGGCAATTTTTTCCTTGCCCGCTTCCGCCGTCGCGCCGCTGATCTCGGCGGCGGCTTGCGCCGCGGCGAGCGAGACCATCCCGTCTTGTACTTCGCCCGCGCCAAATTCGGCAATCTTTTTCCCGCTCGCGCGGATGGAGCTCGCCAATTCGCGCGTGCCGCGCGCGCGCGCCAAATCGCCGACGGCAAATGTTTTCATGTGCACACTCATGTCGCCGAGAAACACCGCCAGCGCGGACATGCCCAATGCGCCGACCACTTCGCCGACCACGCCCATTTGTCCCGACATGCCCGCGAGTTCCATCCCGCGCGCCACATCGTCCACGCTCATGGCGCGTATGATCGCGCTCAGCGAGGTAATTTCTTCGGACACGGATAACATGCCCGCGCCTTGCGACATGTCGCGCAGCGCATTCGCCGCAGCGACATCGCTCAACCGCGCCATCCGGTCGGAAGAATCGAGCGTGTCCACGCCGCTCGCTACATTCGCCTTGCCCGAAGCCGCCGCGCGTTGGGAGGCGTGATTCAATTCACTGGCTGCCATCAACGCGTCTTCGCCCCGCGCCATTTGCGCCGCCCCAGCGAATGCTTTTTCGGCGGCTTGGCGTTCGCCCTTGCTCGCCACCTTTGCTTTTGCCTTGCTGTTCTTGCCTTTGTCCTTTGCCATGATGCCTCCTTGAAGATTGGATGTTGGATGTTGGATGTTGGATGTTGGATGTTGGATGTTGGATGTTGGATGTTGGAAGTTAGACGTTGGAGATTGGAGATTCGACCCACCCGAGCTCGCGCAAGAAATTTTTATCCGCTTCACTTAACGCAACCTGCCGCAGCAAATCGGGACGCCGTTTCAGTGTACGCCGCAGCGATTCATTGCGCCGCCAGCGTTCGATGTTCGCGTGATGTCCGGAAAGCAAAATATCCGGCACGCGCATGGCGCGAAATTCCAATGGGCGTGTATAATGTGGATGTTCCAACAATCCCGTCGCGTGCGAATCCTGATGCGGCGCGCCGGGATCGCCGACGACGCCGGGAATGAAACGCGCAATCGCATCCACCAAGACCATCGCGGGAATTTCCCCGCCGGTCAGCACGTAATCGCCAATCGAAACTTCGGCGGTCACGAGCGTGCGCACGCGTTCGTCAATCCCTTCATAATGCCCGCACAAAATCGCGAGTCGCGGCTGCTGTGCGAATTCACGCGCCATATCGGTGTCGAAGACGCGACCCTGCGGCGTCGTCAATACGAGCGGCGGACGCTGCGCGGGGTCATCGCCCAAAACCTTTTCAATCGCTTCAAAAATCGGCTCTGGTTTCATCACCATGCCGCCGCCGCCGCCGTACGGCGTATCGTCGCAGACGTGATGTTTGTCGTACGTAAAATCACGCAGGTTGTGCGTGTGAATTTCAATCAGACCGGCGTCACGGGCGCGCTGCAAAATGCTGTCGTCAAACACGCCCACGAACATGCCGGGAAAAAGCGTAAATACATCGAACCGCATTGCACGCTATTTTAGCATAAAAGCCGATGGAAAAGACCCCAAGTGTTTTCGCCGCGCTGCGCGACTCGACTTGCGATAGCGTTGAAAAACACTTGGGGTCTTGATGGCTCAAGCCGATTGAATTTTCTACCAGTTCGGAGTATGCTATACACGATCTATGCAGCGAAGCGAGGCCGAACTATGTTTATGACGCCGAACTCTCGAAATGTGTTGGTGTGTGTCTCTCTGTTGGCGCTGCTCGTCGCGCTGAGTGGAGTGCTTGCCTGTAATCCCGTCGCTGCCCCGACGAAACCGACGATTGTCATTGTCTCGCCGCCCAGTGGAAGTATTTACAGCATGGGCGAACAAGTGGCGGTGCAGTCGTCGGCGGCCGATTCAAACGGAATCAGCAAAATCGAACTCTTGGCAGATGGCTTGCCCGTGCGCGTGGACGCGGCGCCGGTCTCGCAAGGGCAAATCCAATTTGCAGTGATTCAGTATTGGACGGCGACCACGCCCGGCGCACATGCGCTCACCGTGCGTGCGTACAATACGCAAGGCGCAACAGCGGAAGCAGGCGTAACGATTAACGTGAATGCCACGCTCGCGCAAGCCCCCACTGCCGCGCCGACGTTCCCCATCTCGACGTTCCCGCTCACACCAATCCCTCCTCAGCCCCCACCGATTGTCTCCACGCCGTATCCTGTTCCATCGGCGACATCCCAAGTCACCGGTCCGTCGCTCTTACGCGTGCTGACAGGGCATACAGCGAGGGTGGCGAGTCTTGCCTTTTCGCCTGACGGCGCAACACTGGCTTCGGCGGGATGGGACAAGACTGTGCGGTTGTGGCAGGTTTCGGATGGGACGCTTCTGCGCACGCTTTCTGGCCACACCAAAGCCGTTGTCAGCGTAGCCTTCTCCCCCGATGGGGCGATGGTGGCCTCAGGGGCCCATGACGGCACAGCGCGGCTATGGAAAGTTTTGGATGGAACGCTTCTGCGCACACTCACCGGGCGTGACGTGGATAGTGTGGCATTCTCGCCAGATGGGACAATGTTGGCCTCGGCGTGGTTTCAGCAGGTTCAACTATGGCGAGTCGCAGACGGGGCACCCCTGCGCGCGCTGGAGCATCCATACTCAATCGCGAGCGTCGCCTTTTCGCCCGATGGAGCGCTGCTGGCCTCAGGAGGATGTGATAAGGTAACGACTGGGCCATGCCTGGAAGTCCAAGTTCGGCTATGGCGTGTCTCGGATGGAACACTCGTGCGCACACTGGCCGGGCTTACCGATTCGGTGTGGAGTGTGGCCTTTTCGCCGGATGGAACAATGCTCGCGGCGGGTTCAACGGACGGAAAAGTGTGGCTGTGGCGAGTTTCCGATGGAATGTTGCTGCGGACCTTTAGCGGCCATACCGATTTGGTAAGAAGTGTGACCTTTTCGCCTGACGGGACGATGTTGGCGTCGGGGGCAGATGATAAGACTGTGCGCCTTTGGCGCGCCGCCGATGGGATGCTTTTGCACACGCTCAATGAGCACACGAGTAACGTGGAGAACGTGGCATTTTCCCCTGATGGGAAGGTGCTCGCGTCGGGGTCGAGCGACAATACGATACGATTGTTTGCGATCAAGACTGACGCGACCGCGTCGCTCTCGCCCACGGTGCAAACGCAAGCGGCTGCCACTCCGCCCTCTGCAACCACAACGACAATCGAAATTGCAACGGCGGCGCCCACGACTGCCATTCCAACTCAAACCAACACGACCGTACCGCCGACCGTCGCCACCTGCGTGCTCAATTCCCAATTCATCGCCGACGTAACCATCCCCGACGGCGCGCAAATCAATCCCGGTGCGGGTTTTACCAAAACGTGGCGCGTGCGCAACAACGGCACGTGTACGTGGGATGCGAGTTATACGATTGCCTTCGCAGGCGGCTCCAACCTCGCGGATTTTACGCAAAACGTCATCCCGCCCACGGCGCCCGGTGCGACAGCGGACATTTCGATTCCGATGACCGCGCCCGTCGCGGGTGGAGCGTATTCCAGTTACTGGCGTTTGCGCGATGCACGCGGCGAATTTTTCGGCGCGATGCTTTCGGCCAAGATTTTTTCCGGCAGTCCTACCGCCACGCCGACGGTGACGCCAACCGGCACGACGAATCCCCCCCCCCCACCGCCCTCAGGATGTTCGGGAACGCCAAATGATTTTACATTTTCCGTTTCACCTACTAGCATCACCGCCGGTCAAAACGCGACGCTTTCGTGGAGCGCCATCACCAATGCCAGCGGCGCATTTCTCGACGGGCAAGGCGTGGCAACGCCGGGTTCGCTCCAGGTCAGCCCGCAGACGACGACCACTTACACGCTAGAAGCGCGCTGCGGCAACTTGACGCGCGTGAAAACCGTGACGCTGAATGTTTCCGGTACGAGCGCGCCGTCTTTTGCCGGACATTGGAATATCCGCAACGGCGGCGCGGGAGACTGCACGGCGGATTTTACGATTTTGGGGAATTCGCTCAGCGGCACGTTTTGTCGCCAGGGCAACACCGCGACACAGACCGGCTCGCTGCAAGGAACGATTTCAAATATCGGCGGCGGCGAAATTGCGGTGGATGGAAATTACACTATTCCCGGCGCAACCAACGGCGCGTTCGGGCTCGAGATACGCAGCGCCAACGTCAACCAATTCATGGGTTACTTTCAGGCATTCGGTTCGAATTTGGAGTTTTGCGGCTGGCGCGACGGCGCATCCCCGCCCAATAATTGTATGGCGTTGCCCTGAACGGACGGCGCCGCACACAAGCAAATAAAAAAACGCTCAAGGTCCAAGTCCTTGAGCGTTTTATCGCGCGTATGTTACGCCGCGTCTATTTCACTTGCCAATGCCCGATCACTGATCACTGATGACTGATCACTGATCGCTGATCACTGATCACTGAATCACCCCGCACGCGTATCCGGTCGTCCCGCTCAATTTGCTGCTGCCGTACGGATTGTTTGCCGTGACGACAATTTTTGGCGGAGTCGTGCCTTTGGCTTGGACGATTGCCATGCCCTGAAAATTCGTCCCTGCCGCCGCGAATGCAGCATCAGAGAGTTTCACTGTCTTGACCGCATTGGGCGTGAGCTTGATTTTCGTCTGGACGAGCTTTGCGCCCGTGGTCGGATCATAGAGCCGAATCTGAACCTTGGCATTGCGCGCTTCGGTATTCAAAATCGAAAGCCGGCTGTTCATGCTCGTCGTCCGCGCCGCATCGCCGCACACGTAACGTGAAGCCACTTGCCCGTTTGCCAATCCATTGACCCCCGTCAACCGCTTGCCTTTGCTAATGACATCCAACGCGGCGACGCCGACCGTCTCGCCCGTCGTCGTCACTTTCGCCCAACCCACATAGTTGTTGCCGACCGACGCGAATGCCGCGTCGTTCAACATAAACTGCGCCATCCCGTTCACCGGCACCGCCGTTGCGGTTTGTGAGCCGACGAGCGCGCCGGTCACGTTGTACAAATTGAGCGTCACATCCGTCGCGCTCGCGCCGCTGTTGCGCACAAAAATTTCCGACCAATTCAGCGGTACACCGCTCCCGCTCAATTTGCGTTCGACAAAATTCAAGAATACGGTGGAACCTTGTTCGCTCGGAGCCAGTGCGCGCAGCGCAGCCGTATCTTTATAGTAGAGCGACTGGAGCGCGGCGACCACATTCTGCGTCGCGGTCACGTCAACGCTGCCGATGAACGTGCCGCTCGGGAAAAGCGTATTGGTGTTGAGATACAACGGCTGGTGCGCGGCGAGCGTCGCGTTTTGTTGGTTCGCTTGGGAACCATCGGGATTGTAAAACGTGATCGTCACATTCGCGCTGGATGCCGTCGTGTTGTGAACGGCGAGAATACTGTTTTGCGTGTTGGCGGCAAGATGACGCGCAAAGGGCAAGCTCAAATTCGTCGCGGGCGCGCTCGTACCTTCGTACGCATCGCGCGCGCTTTTGTTGGAATTCGCAGCGACTCCCAGCGCCTGCACATTCTTGTCCGACGAAATCACCGCGCTGCCCTGAAAATTCGCGCCGAGCGAACCGGGCAGTGTAATCAATTTCGCGCCGTCGGCGTTGACGGTTTCGGTCGTGGTGTATGCCACGGTCCCGCCCGCATTGTAAATATCAATTTGGACGGTTGCCGCGCCCGACGGATCGGGATTAAACACCAAGATTTGTGAAGTCATCGCGCCGGGAGAGACGGGACTAATTTCCGCGTCGTCCGCGTCCGACGCATCGTCTGCGCCGACAGGTTCGGGCGTCGCCGCCGGTTCGGGCGTTGCCGTCTTTTTCGGTTCACGGGTTGTTTTGGGTTGACGGGTTCGGACGCGGGTTGCTTTGGGAGTGGGGGAAGGGGTTTTCTTGGCAAACGCGCTTGCCTGGTCTGTCGCACTCGAGGCAAACAAAGCAAGTAAACACGCTGCAAGGATGCCTAAAATCATGAATCGTTTCATACTGGCTCAGGTCCAACCTTTTTTCTTACTATATCCGCCACGCGGGGCGGGGTCAATGTGACTGCATTCCTATCTCAGGTGGGAACACGTTGGCGCTTTGCTGCCACGAATTCTTGCAGCGCCGCGACCGCAGCCGTAGGATTCGTGAGCGGCAGCGTCAATTGTTCCATCGGACACAGCCCGTCATTACGCTTGTTGCGAATCAATGGCACGCGGCGGTCTGCGGCCAATGCGATGCCAAACTCGCGCAGCACTTGTTCCGCTGGCTCGCTGACCAATGGCGTGTAAATTTCCGTGATGCCCGCATATACCGCAATCATCGCGACGGCTTTGCCCACAATTTTGTCTGCGAGCGACGCGCCGCGCAATGACGCACCACGCCGCGCGACAACCTCCAGCAATTCGCCAATGCCATCCCGCGTTCCGGTCGCCGCCACCTGTCCGGCGCGCACCAGCACAAACGTGTATTGCCCGCCGTGATACACTTGTTTGGCGAGTTCGAGATCCTTCATCGTCGCGAGTGTAACACGCGAAACGGCAAAATGCCAAATGCTCAATGCTCAATGCACAACGCCAAATGATCCAAACAAGCGCGATAGAAATTGGAAGTTGGAAGTTGGAGGTTAGAAATTAGAAATTCAAAATCAAGAATTGGAAATTCAACATGCGATTTGCGATCTGCCCCTTGCACCTTGCGACCCGCGACCCGCGACCTGCAACTTGCAACTTGTGACCTGTGACCTGCAACTTGCAACTTGTGACCTGTGACCTGTATAATTTTACACAGAGGTGACGCATGAAACTGGCAGTTGGTTCCGACGAAAAAACTCACTTGACCGGCCACGTGATTGCCGAATTGGAAAAACGCGGACACACGGTCGAACGATTTGGACCGCTGCGCGGCGAAGCGTCGAACGAAAACCGTTCGCTGAATTGGGCCCAAGTCGCGCAAGCGGTCGCCGAAGCGGTTGCGGAACAGCGTGCCGACGAAGGCATTTTGTTTTGTTGGACGGGCACGGGCGTTGCGCTCGCCGCGAATAAAGTGCCGGGCATTCGCGCGGCATTGTGTCACGACGCGGAAACGGCCAAAGGCGCGCGCTTGTGGAACCACGCGAACGTGTTGTGTCTGAGCTTGCGCGCGACCTCCGAAACCGTCGCGCAGGAAATTCTCGACGCGTGGTTCAACACGCCGCTCGGCACGGACCCGAGTGATGTGCTGGCAGTGGAACAAGTGGGGGAAATTGAGCGCAAGTACGGGAGCAAGTAGACAGGTAGAGAGAATAGACAGGGAAGAGGTAAACAAGTAGACAAGTAGACAGGGATCGCCGATTCCTGTTTACCTGTTTCCTGATTTACCTGTTTACCTCCCTTCATTCATCATGCAAATCAAAATCAAGCACGCCACGCTCGAAATCGTGCAAGGCGACATCACGAAACAAGATACGGACGCAATCGTGAATGCGGCGAACTCGTCGCTGCTCGGCGGCGGCGGGGTGGACGGCGCAATTCATCGCGCGGCGGGTCCGCAGCTGTTGGCGGAATGCCGCACGCTCGGCGGCTGCGCGACGGGCGACGCCAAAATCACGCGCGGTTATAACCTGAAAGCCAAATATGTGATTCACGCGGTCGGTCCGGTGTATCGCGACGGCGCGCACGGCGAACCCGCGCTGCTCGCGTCGGCGTATCGCCGTTCGCTCGAACTCGCGCACGCGCACGAATTACACAGCATCGCATTCCCCGCAATCTCGACCGGCGCGTACGGTTATCCGATGGACGACGCCGCGCGCGTTGCTTTTGCGACGATCCAAGAATTTTTGAAAACACACGCGACGCCGGAATTGGTGCGCCTGGTTTTGTTTGACGCGCACGCGCTGCAGGTGCACGAACGCGTGTTGGAAACGTTGGCGGGCGGATAGGGTTTTTTCCAAAAACGTTTCCGCACCGCGCGACGTATATCAATACATGAACGAACAATATATTGATGTCAACGGCTGGCGGACGCGTTATGTGAGCGCAGGCGAAAGCGGACCTGCGCTCGTTCTGTTGCACGGGCTTGGCGCGTCGTTGGAATCATGGCGCTTGAACGTCGAAGCGCTGGGCAAGCACTTGCGCGTGTTCGCGCCCGACCTGTTTTATTTTGGCAAGAGCGCGAAACCCCCGTTCAATCCGACACACGCGGATTTCGTCGGCTTTGTGTTGGGCTTTATGAACGCGCTGGGCGTCCCGCGCGCGTCATTGGTCGGCAATTCGATGGGCGGCGCGATTGCCGCGCGGACGACGATTCACGCGCCCGAACGCGTCGAACATTTGGTTTTGGTCGCCCCTGCGGGTTTTGGACACGAGGTGGCGTGGTGGCTGCGGTTACGTGCGCTGATTGACGTTCGCCCGCGCGGGATGCCGCCGCCGTGGATGGTGCGCTATGGATTGAGTCGCGTGTTTCATAAACCCGATCACATTCCCGCGGCTTTGGTGGACGAGATGGTGCGGGTGAATCAAGCGCCCGATATTTTTGATGCGTACCGCCGCGTCATTCGCACCGGCGTGAACTGGCGCGGGCTTAAACCCATTATGCTGCAAGAGATTCGCGATTGCGCCGATCGAATCCACGCGCCGACCTTGATCGTGTGGGGCAAACAAGACCGCGTCCTGCCGGTGAAACAATTGGAAGTTGCGCGCGAAAAAATTCCCCACGCGCGCACTTGTGTTTTTGACGAGTGCGGACACGCGCCGCAAATGGAACATCCCGACAAATTCAATGCGTTGGTGCGCGAATTCGTAGGCGCTGGCGCTTGACAGGACACGGATGGCGCGAAAAAACGGACGGGTTGATTTGACATCACCCGCCCGTTTTTTTATTTTGTCAGGGATTTTGTTTGGCTATGCCGTTTTACCGCGCAGGACTTGCCACAAAATGCTGCCGCCGATAAGGATAAGAATGAGGGGCCAAGCCCCGCGCGAACGGATCGTTTTTTATTCCATGTCGAACGTCACCGAGACGCGCGCCGTGACGGAGATTTGGCCCGGCGCAAACGTGCCCTCTTCGCTGGGCGCGCTGCCGCCGCTCACGTTTTGCACCACGTTCTGCGACATGTTGCCGCCGCCCCACCAGTTGCTGTACCACGCCCACCAGCCCGAAGCATTTTCCGAAATGGATTGCGGCTTGCCGATCTTGAGCCCGAGCTCTCCTGCCAGCGCGTTCGCTTTTTCCTGCGCTGCCTTGATTGCCAACGCGCGCGCCTGATCGCGATACTTGCGCAACTCGGTGGTGCGAAAATGAATGCCATACACGTGATTCGTTCCCGCTTCCAGGAGCGCCGTGTAAAAATCGTCAAAGCGCGCCACATCTTTGAGCGTAATCACGATCGTCTTGCGCACAAAGAAACCGATAAAGTCCGCGTCGGTGTACGTGCCGTTGCGATAGCGCGGCTCGACGTTGATGTGTTCGGTCTGCACGTGTCGGGGTTCAATGCCAAAATTTCTCGTGACCGCGAATACCTGCTGCACACGCGCGTCATTGTGCTGTTTCGCGACGGCGAGACTCTTGTCCCACGTTTCGACGCCCAAAATCAAAAGCACTTCGTCGGGCGCAACTTTGATTTCCGCGTCGCCCGTGGTCGTAATGGGGCGCGGCGGTACGGGCGCTGCAGTTTCGGCGCGCAGCGGCGACCAATTCACGAATGCAAAAATTACACCCGCCAACGCGACGAGCAGTAAAATCTGGGTTTTCATTTTTTCCTCCGTATCCAGACCTGACAGGTTTTTGCCGCGAATGTTTTGGACGACGCGGTCGCGATGTATGGCACCTACGGCAGCGCGTAACGCAGATGGGGTGAAAACCTGTCAGGTCTGTTTCGTACCCAGCATAACGGAGGAATGTGTCAAACGCGTGGCAGCGGGGAAATAATTTGGGGACGTTTATGCGGCGGGGAGCGTAAAGCGAACAGTGGTCCCTTGCCCTTCACGGCTCTCCAGTATAATGCGCCCACCGTGCGCTTCGACCAACACTTGCGCAATCGAGAGACCCAAACCCGCGCCGCTGGCGCTGCGTCCATCTCGCGCGCGCGATTTGTCGGCGCGATAAAAACGCTCGAACACGCGCACTTGCTGGGCAAGCGGAATGCCGGGACCGTGGTCTTGGACCGCGACGGTGACGCCTTGCGCGTCGGAAAAAATTTTCACGCGCACGGTTTCACCCGGCGGCGAATAGCGCAGCGCATTGTCCAACAAATTGACCAGCACTTGGCGAATGCGATCGGGGTCGGCATTCACCACAGTGAGCGGCGCGTCCACTTGAACTGTCACGCGCTGTGCGTGCGCGTAGAGTGCGAGTTCCTCCGCGCACGCGTTCACCAATTCACCCAAGTCAAATGGTTCGCGGTGCAAAACCAGCGCTTGCGAATCGGCGCGCGAGAGGACGAGTAAATCATTCACGAGCCGAATGAGGCGGTCGGTTTCGTTTTCGATGGACGCGAGAAATTTGTCGCGCGCATTCAAATCTTCCACCGCGCCGTCGCGCAGCGTTTCGGTCAATCCTTTGATGGCGGTGAGCGGCGTGCGCAATTCGTGGCTCACGTTGCTGACGAGATCGGTGCGCGCCTGAAGCGTTTTCTGCAAGTCACGACTCATCGAGCGGAACGCACGCGCCAATTCGCCCAATTCATCCGGCGCACGCACGTCGAGCGGATAGTCAAAGTCGCCGCGCGCCAGTTGGTTCGCCGCGCGTGTGAGTTCGCGCACCGGACGCGCAATCGCGCGCGCCAACAGCAAACCAACGAGCGCCGAGAGCGCTAACGCGACGAGCGCCGAGATGAGCAAACGCGCGCGCAAATCCGTCAATACGGCGGTGACATCGCGCAGCGGTTGTCCCAGATAGACCGCGCCGACGATTTGCTCATTCTGACGCAGCGGCGCGGCGACGTACAGCCAATCGTTTTGCTGGCGCGTGGCTTCTTGCCCGCGCAGCGCCGCCGCAACTGCCGGGTCGCCGGATACATCGCGTCCGCGTTCCAGCCCCGCGCTGTCTGCCTGCACGATGCCGTTGGCATTGACCACGCGAATGTGCGTGTCCAATTCCGCGCTCAGGCGAATGGTCGCATTGTCCAACGCGGCAGTATTATTTTGCACCTGCACGATGACTTGATTGGATTGCTGCTGCACGGTGTTTTGCGCGGACGGCAAAACCGCCGACATGCTGTTGGTCGTTCCCGCAGCCAGCAGCGCTTGTGCGGTCAAACGCGCTTGAATCATCAAACTCTGCTCGAACGCCTGCAAAAAATAATTTTGCACGAGCGTGAGCAGCAAAAATCCGAGCAGCGTCATTGCCACCGCAATGACGAGCAAATGACTTGCCACCAGCCGCGTGGTCAAACGTCTAAACATCGCTGCTCAATTTGTACCCCGCATCGCGCACCGTGACGATGACATCCGCTGCGTCGGACGCTTGACGCAAACGCGCGCGCAGGCGTTTGATCGCGGAATCCACCGTGCGCGTGTCGCCAAAGTATTCATAGCCCCAAACCTGATTGAGCAATTCATCCCGCGAAAACACGCGCCCCGGATTCGCCATGAACACGCGCAGCAACTCGAACTGAATGGACGTTACCTCCAACAATGTATCGCCCCACATCACTTGATGTCGCGCGACATCCAAGCGCAACGCGCCGACTTGGAAAACGGCGGCGGCTTGGTCGGGTTTGTGCTGCGCGCGGCGCAGAATCGCTTTGACGCGCGCCATCAATTCGCGGACACTGAACGGTTTGACGACGTAATCATCCGCGCCCAACTCCAAACCGACGACGCGATCAATCTCTTCGTCCTTGGCGGTCAGCATGATGATGGGCAAATCGCCGTCCTTGCGCAGCGCGCGACACACCTCCAGCCCGTCCATCCCGGGCAGCATCAAATCGAGAATGACCAAATCGGGCTGTTCACTGCGCGCGAGCACCAACGCCTGTTCCCCATTGAATGCCGCCAGCGCATGGTGCCCGGCTTTGGTCAGATTGTATTGCAAGACCTCGACAATGGACGGTTCGTCGTCAACGATGAGGATTTTACTCATGCACCTGTGATTGTATCACGGAGCAGTGTCAATAGCGTGTCAGTGTGGGAACAATTTCGTGGAGGGAAAAATTCTCGAAAAATTTGACACTCCCAACCCCGTGTGCTATAGTATTTGTCGCTCGTGGGGGCGTGGTGTAGTTGGCCTAACACGCGGCCCTGTCAAGGCCGAGACCGCGGGTTCGAAACCCGTCGCTCCCGCTGAGGCAACTTTCCGTAACGTGAAAGTTGCCTTTATTTTTTTCCAGGAACGGCGGTAAATCTTCTGGTATGGGAGCTACTGTTCCGTCTCCTTGAATTGCGCGATGAACCCACACCAAATAATTTGGGCGCAGCATAATCGCACAAACCTCATCGTCACGTAACCATACGGACTCAAGTACGCGCTTCAAAATGCGCTGACGCTTTTCCGAATCCGCATTACTCCACTCGGCGCGAAAATTTTCGAGGAGCCGATGCGCCTCTGCTAAATCATCGTGCGGAATTGGTTGCAACTGCGCGAGTTGTGCTTTGGTGCGGGCTGGCTCGCAACGCATCCCGCGCGCGAAAAAATCACGCAGCGCTATTTGAAAAAACGCCACTTGATCCATTCCGCGCTCGCACGTTTGGTCCAGGAAGAAACGGTGGAAGAAGCGGACGAGCAAGCGACCGATTCCAATGCCGCGTCCGAACAACAACTCGAAACGCCGTTGAGTTTGCACGCGCAGCGTTTGGGCGCCGTCCTTGCGGTCTTGAAACAACACAACGTGCAGCGCGTGCTCGACCTCGGCTGCGGTGAAGGACGTTTGTTGTCGAAATTATTGGACGACGAACAATTCGAACAAATCGTCGGCGTGGATGTTTCGCATCGGTCACTCGAAATTGCGGCGCGACGCTTACGTTTGGACACGCTGCCCGAAAGACAGCGCGCGCGCATTCAACTGCTGCACGGCGCGTTGACGTACCGCGACAAACGCCTGGAGGGATTCGCCGCCGCCGCGATCGTCGAAGTCATCGAACATCTCGACCCGCCGCGTCTGGCCGCGTTCGAGCGCGTGGTGTTTGAATTTGCGCGCCCGCGTCTCGTCGTCATCACCACGCCGAACG
>JACQWQ010000125.1 GCA_016209205.1 Chloroflexota bacterium | reverse complement strand
AGCAGATGTCGGACGCGTTGCGGCGCAATCACTCGCGGCAGGTGCGACGGCGCTAAAGGGGAGCGTCGTTCAAATCACACTTTGGCAGCTCGCGCAAATCGCCGTTCCAAACGTGATCGGTCTGGATGAAGCATCGGCGCTCCGCATTCTCACTGAGATCGGTTTGAACCCCAAGCGCGTGCATCGGTTGGTCACCGATACGACGCAAGCCGGGATTGTGCTCGATCAGAAACCTGCGCCAGGCGCGCTCCTGTCACCCGGTGCAGCGGTGGCTTTCGGCGTAGCAATAATTGCTACATTTCCCGAACTGCGCTGCTTGTTACGCGACGAGGCAGTGCAAAGCATCAAAAGATTTGCGGACGAATTCGGAATCGAGTGGGACGGCAATTTCAGCATCGTACACCGCGCCAGTTTTGAAAAACCCGATTCGGTGGTGGATCAAATCCCGGCAACCGGCGTTCCAACCGGCACGCAACTGACGGGCGTCACGCTGACGGTACGGCAGATTCCTTTCCCCGACGTGCGTTGTCTGGATTTCGATGCCGCCGTAGACACGGTGAAGCGCTGGGCAGAGCAAAACCAAATCGGTTTGGCAGATATTCGCCCGCAAAAAACTCCGAGCGCCCGCAGTCCCGGTACGGTCCTTGCGCAAAACCCGCCGGGACTGTCAGCCGACTATCCGACTCAAAATTTGATTGTGAATTTGAATGTCGCCGTACGACGCCCCGCGCCCCTCGAAGGTTTTCCGGAATTAATTTGTCTCGACGAACGTCAAGCTGTGGAAATCGCGCGCGCGTTTGCGGCAAGAAATCATCTCACGCTGCGCGCGCGGATCAAGGACACGCCCGGCGAACGCGGCGATGGAATTGTGTATGACCAAGACCCGGCGCCGGGAACCCCGGTCAGTCCAACGCCATTCCCCGCGCCACTCAACGTTTCGTTAGTCGTTTCCCGCGTCCCGCTGCCGGACGTGATTTGTCTCGACGCAGACCGCGCACAGGCAATCATCACCGAGGCGACGCATGGGCGTACTTTGATTTGGGACGTACAGAAACAAGCATCAAGCAACAATAACTTGAGCAGTTTGCCATTAAAGTGCCCCAAGAATCGCCATTGTAAACGATTTCATGCCGGCTTTTTGTGGAAAAGTGCTCAACTTATTTATGGACGAGTCCTTATTCGCGTAGATTCGCGCAGATTCGCGGTTAGAAAATCTTGGCTTTTTGTGCAAACATTTCAGTAGACAAGTACTACGCCAATCCACGCGAATCTTTTTCTTGATGCGCGCCGATTCGCGGCGGAAAAATGCTTGCTTGATCGGAATTCGCTCGACGGCATCCCGATTCTTTGTTTACTGGATGCGCGCCAAACCCGGCGAGAATAGATTCGAGCGCCGGCAGCAGGTTTGTCGCGCGCTGGGCGCGAATGACGACATCCCACAGCGGCTCGAATTTTTTCCAACCGCCCGCGTACGCCAGATGTCGCATTCGTTCGCTCCAACGCGCATTCGTCCACGCGCCCTGCAAGATATTCTTCCACGCATAAAAGTCACGATACGCGCGCCAGTACCCGGTTTCCAATTCTTCCGCCGTCAATTTCGCCGGGCGATAGACCACATGGCGTGTGTCGTACAAATCCCAATTGTTGTGCAGCAAACGATTCTGCGCCTGCATCTGCTGATACAACCCCGTTCCCGGATACGGCGTGAGAATATGAAACGTTGCCGTTTCAATTCCGTTCGAGACCGCCCATTCGACGGTGCGGTCGAACACGCTCGCGTCGTCGCCGTCCATGCCGAACACAAAACTGCCGTTCACCATCACGCCGTTCGCGTGCAAACGCCGAATCGCCGCCGCATAATCTTTGTGCAAGTTCTGATATTTGAGCGACGAACGCAAATTCTCTTCACTCAACGTTTCAAAACCGACAAACAGACTGCGCAGTCCCGACTCGGCGGCTTTCTCCAACAACCCCGGTTTCAAAACACTCTGCACCGTCCCCGCCGCTTGCCACAAGCGCCCCATGCCGCGCATCCCCTCGAACAATGCTTCGGCGAATTTCGCATTCCCGAATAAATGATCGTCGAGGAAATACAAATGGCGTCCCGGCAAACGCTCCATTTCCGCGAGCGCGTCGTCCACGCGTTGAACGTAAAACGACGTGCCCCCTTCAAAGAACGCGTTCTTGTAACAGAAACTGCATTGATGGGGACAACCGCGCGAGACCACCAGCGAATTGGGCACGAGATACAGATGCCGCTTGATGAGATCGCGGCGCACGGGCGGAATGTGCTCGATGCCGCGCTGTCCCGTCGAAGCGTACACTTTTTTTGCTTGCCCCGCGCGATAGTCGCGCAGAAATTGGGGGAATGTGTCATCACCCGGTCCGAGGAAAATGGAATCGGCATGTTGCGCGGCTTCTTGCGGCAATGACGTGACATGCAAGCCGCCCAGACAAACATACGCGCCCCGCTTGCGATAATGATCCGCCAACGCGTACGCGCGAGACGCCGAAGTGATATACACTTGAAGCACAACCAAAGCGGGACACGCTTCCGTCTCCAATTTCTCTACATGTTCGTCCTGCAAATCAATTTCATCCTCGGGTGCCAGATGCGCGGCGAGGGTGGCAAGTCCGAGCGGCGGAAAGAGCGAATACTTGATCGGACGAAAGAATGGACTCGTCGCTTCGGTCAACGCGGGCAAAATCATTTTCACCTTCATACAAAAATCCTCCTTGAGCCAACAGCGGCAAGGAGGATTCTATACGTAACGGTCCCGCAAAGCGACGGTTTGCGCGCACCGAATGTTACACACGGGTGCTTGACGGAAATGTTGAGGGGTTTCAAATCGCGCCAAGCAAAATGACAACGAGATACTTCATCGGCGTACGGGAATCTCATTTACGCCAATCCAGCCCGCCGGATTCTGCTGCGCGACGCCCGTGAGTTCATTGAGCCACGCGGAGGTATTTTGCAAACGCCGGTTGACGGGCGGCAGCACCAGCAGAATTTCATCACCATATGCGGGCATCTGACGCGAACGTTCCCACGCCTCGACCCACACGCAACGCATCTCGGGTTTGATTTCACAATGCCCATTCGCGCGCACGCCGCCGCACGGACCGTTCCTCAATGTTTTCGGACAATTCATCGGACACGTCATGCCCGTCGAATGCAGCACGCACTGACCGCACATTTGGCAGTGAAAGAGCACGCCCTTGCCCACCTCTTCGGCGACAATGAATGTTTTTTCCACGACCCCGCCCGGTTTCAACCAGCGCCGCAACGGTTCGAGCGCGCGCTGCGTAACATCGTATAATGTTTCCAACACGCGCGGTTGATTGTAAAGCCAACGCCACATACATTCTGCTCCGCCGCGTTCGATCATCGCACTCGTTGTGTCGTCGAGAATCCCGAAACGCGGTGATTTATTTTACCGCGTCTTTTGCGCACATGCATCTCGCGCGGTTAAAACCGCACCAACAAAAACCCCAAGTCGCTCTACAGCGACTGGATTCAGTGTGCGCAGGCACACTTTGCGTTATTCTTGTGGCGATTTCAAGCGTTAAAACCGCACCAACAAAAAACCCAAGTCGCTCTA